>NZ_CAXVWM010000118.1:0-5362 GCF_964263775.1 Agreia sp.
CGTTCGGCACTCCGGCGATGCGTCGGTACTCCCCGATGCTGCCGGCGCGAACGGCCGAGTAGCGGGCCGAGCGGTCGTCGACAGTGTCGCGCAGCATCCGAAGCAGGCGGATGACGCGCTCCTCGTCGTCGCCGTCGATGATGGCGCCCACGTGGGGCAACTCCTCGAGCATGCTGAGTCCGCTCGACCCGAAGTCGAGGCCGTAGATGTGGATGGGCCCGCCGCGGGGCGTGATGGCGGCGGCGACCGCGATCGTGCGCAACGTCGCGCTCTTGCCCGAACCGCCGGTGCCGTAGACGGCCATGTTGCCGTCGCGGTCGGGCTCGTAGAACACGGTCGGCTGAATCTGGTTCTCGGGCTCGTCGATCACGCCGAGCAGCAGTCGCTCGTCGGTGCGCGGGTTCGGCAGCAGCGAGAAGTCGTAGACGGCGGCGAGCTCGTCGAGCCAGGGCTTGCGCGGGTCTGGAATGTCGGCGCGTCGCGCCGCCGTACGAATGGATGCGACGAGTCGCGCGATGTCGTTCGGCCCGGGGTCGGCGGTCTCGACGACCTCGACCTCCGGCACCTCCCATCCCGCTCCTGCGCCGAAGTTCATCTCGCTGATGTCGATGCGCGGGCGCGGCGGCTCGTTGGTCGTCCACCCTCCCGCGTATCCGGTCTGAAACGACGCGAGCCGGCCGGGGCCGGTCTTCGCAGCCCCGCGACCCGGAATCGACTGGTCGAAGTAGGCGGCCATGGGGGTGCCGAGAATGTCGGAGGAGTCTTCGGCGTCGGCCATGCGCAGCGCGATGCGCAGGTTGGTGTTGGCGCGCAGGTTGTCTTTGATGACGCCGGCAGGGCGCTGCGTGGCGAGGATGAGGTGCAGCCCGAGCGAGCGGCCGCGCTGGGCGACGTCGACGACGCCGTCGACGAACTCCGGCACCTCCTGCACGAGCGCGGCGAACTCGTCGACCACGATCAACAGGCTCGGCGGCGTCTCAGGGTCGCCCGTCTTCTCGAGCGAGACCAGGTCTTTCGCCTTCTTGCGGTTGAGCAGGTGCTCGCGGTAGCGCAGCTCGGCGCGCAGCGAGGTGAGGGCGCGGCGCACGAGGTGCGGCGAGAGGTCGGTGACGAGGCCCACGGTGTGGGGCAGTGCCACGCAGTCGGCGAAGGCGGCGCCGCCCTTGTAGTCGATGAAGAGAAACGTGGCGCGGTCGGGGGAGTGCGCCGCCGCCATGCCCAGCACCCACGACTGCAGAAACTCGCTCTTGCCGGCTCCGGTCGTTCCGCCGACGAGGGCGTGCGGGCCCTGGTTGCGAATGTCGAGGTAGAACGGCTCGGTGCCACTGTGGCCCACGAGGGCGCGCAGCGAGCCCTCCTTCTTGCGACGCACGGGCGGCGAGCCGTCGCGCAGGGCGATCGAGTTGCTCTCGCGCCAGCGCTCGACCACGGCATCGGGCTGCTCGGCGAGCTCGGGGCCCACCAGCGACAGGTACGACACCGAGCGGGGCAGGTCGGACTCGTCGTCGATCGGCGATCCGACGTCGACGACCGGCGCGAGGTGGCGCGCGTAGCGATGCGCTGCGTCGAGCTCTACGGTCTCGCAGGCCACCGGGTAGGTGTGCTCGCCGAGGCGAACCTGGCCCACGGTGCCGCCGGCGGCATCCGAATCGACGCTCACGAAGCTGCGGCAGGCCGCCGGCAGGTGGGCGATGGATGGCGCGGACCACACGATGTGCACGTTGGCATCGGCGCCGCGCTCGGCGAGGCGGTTGAGGCGGCCGCGGTCCACGGGCGCATCGTCTTCGATCACGACGATGACGGCGGGGGTGATGGGAAGTGGAATGTCGCTCTGGTCGTCTTTCTTCGGCGGCAGATCGGGGCTCTCGAGCGCCCCACGAGCGCTGGGTGCCCCGCCCGTGCGCTGGGCGACGAGTTCTTCGAGTCGCGACAGCAGGGCGAGGCCCGATCCGGGGTTGTCGGCGAGGTGATCGCCGGCGAGCGGGCTGTGCGGGGAGCCGGTGTGCGGTATCCATTCGAGCCATTCCCAACTCTCGCGCGAAGCAGGCGAGACGAGGGCTGCGACCACGAGTTCGGCGGGGGAGTGCAGCGCGGTGAGCTGGGCGACGACTCCGCGGGTGACTCCGCGACGCAGCTCGAGGCTGCCGGCCACGCCGAGGGCTCCCGACTCACGCAGGTCGGCCACGATCGGCACGTTGTCGATGAGCGAGAACTTCTCGGCCACCTCCTCGAGCTGTCCCCAGAACTCGGGGAGGCTGTCGTTCGACTGCGGCAGCGTGACCACGTCTCTGCTGTGCGCCGTTCCGAGGCCGAGGCGCACGGCGAGAAAGGCGCCGTGCTCGGGCCGGTGCGTCCACAGCAGGTGGCCCAGTCGGTGGGCCGACTCGAGGCTGTCACCCACCGAGGGCGACTCGCCGAGCCGCACGGCGCGCTGGAGGCGCTGGCGCTCGTGCAGCTTGTCGACGAAGGCCGTGAGCGACGAGGCGAACTGCTTGATCGCGTCTTTCAACTGACGACGCGCCGTGAGCTTGTGATCGATATAGGTGCCGATCATCAACAGCGGGCTCAGAGCGATGAAGACCACGCTGAGAGCGCTGCGGGTGAATGCGTAGAGAACGACACCCATGATGAGCGGGGCGATCAGGGCGACGATCGGAAAGCGCTGCGGCTGCGGGCGTTTAGGGGGCTCGGGCGCCGGGTACGTGTCACCGGGATAGCGGGCGACCACACGCGGCGAGCGGTTGAACTCGATCACGGGGGTCGACGGAGCGGCTCCGCCGAGCCGCTGCAGGGGAACGACGCAGAGCGCGGTGTCTCCCAGAACGACGACGTCGGCCGAGCTGAGCGCCGTGCGGGCGACCTGCTCGCCGCCCATCAACAGTCCATTGGCCGAGTTCATGTCGGTGATCTCCACCGTCTCGCCCACGGTGATGCGGGCGTGCCGTTTGGAGATGAGCGAGTCGGTGAGCCGCACATCCACGCCCCGCTCGCGGCCGATGTAGCTGGTGCCGAACGGCAGCGCGAACTCGGCTCCGGCATCCGGGCCCGACAGGATGCGCAGGGTCGCCGCCGCAGCTCCCCGGTCTGAGCCGGGCGCGTTGTAGTCGTCGCTGTGCTGGCGGATCTCGATGGTCGAGCCCGAGCGCACGCCCGAGTCGAGCAGATTCGACTGCGGGTCGAGCACCCGGGTCTGGCCCGACGTCTCGGTGACCTGCAGCGTGAGCCGGGGCGGTGCGACATCGACGGTGTTGTTCGGATCGGCCGTGTACAGGGCCTCGGCGACGTTGGAGACGCTCGTGGTCGCATCCGCCGTCACGGCGACGTTCGTCGAGGTGCCGCCGCCGCGCTGCAGTGTGAGTTTGATATGCATGGACTAGCGGGCATCCTTCGATCCGGCGGCCGCTGGTGCCTGCGGCGTGTCGGCGGTGTCGTCGTCGAGCGCGGGAAGGTCGGCCGGCGTCACGAGTCGCGACAGCACCGCGTATTCCACGAGCCGGGCTCGCCGGTTGGTGGCGAGGGCACCCACGCCCCCGCGAAGGCCGTCGACGCCCTGGCGGCTGAGCTTGTCGCACACGTTGTCGAGCTTGCGGTTGAACCGGCTCAGCACCCAGCCCAGGCGCTCGGCGGCCGCCGCAGACGACGGGATCTCGCTGGTGCCCGTTCCTTCGCGCTTGAGCATGGACTCGGAGAGGGCGAGTATCAGCAGCCACTGCGAGCGCGTGAACGTCACCGCTCCGACCGTGGTGGTGCCGTCGCTCGACGAGACCGGCTTCGAGTCGACGAAGGCAGGGGTCGAGGTGTGCACCACGAACTCGTAGGTCGTCGGGCCCGCCGTGAAGACCACCGAAGTGAGTCCGAAGACCACGGGAAGCCGGGCGCCGGGCGCGAGCCACGCCTGCATCGAGCCCGTCGCATCCGAGATCGACGCCGAGAGTCGCGACCCCACGTTGATGAGCCACCACAGGCCGTCGATGTGGGCGATCTGCAGAAAGCGGCGGTGCAGATACTGGTTGTCGTCGATGTCGAGGTCGGCGTCGCGGCCGATGTCGAACGGCTTGGTCTTATCGAGGGTGAACCACTCGCCGCAGTACTCGACGCTGGCGTCGGTCGTCGTGGATTCGGTGGTCGTCAGGTCGGTCATCAGGGTACGCATCCCGTCGCTGGTTGCGAGGCGCGCCCGTCGGTTCGCCGCACGCTCACCTCGATGCATGTCTTCTGGCCCTCGGCCGGCACGACCGTGACGGTGGCGTCGGTCGTCGACGAGAGGATCGTCTCGGTTCCCGCAACCAGCAGTCCCCACTGAAAGACGTCGCCGTCTTCGGGCTCGGGGTTCGACCACGTGAAGACGATGCCGCCCTCGCCGGGCGCTCCCACGACGCCGACCGGCGGCGCGACCGTGCCGCCGGGGATGACGTCGATCGGGTCGACCGGGTCTTCGGTCTCGACGGCCGCGGGGCTTCCGCCGCCCGCGTTGATCGCGAAGATCGTGCCGCCCACGGCGAGCAGCACCACGAGCGAGATCGCTCCGATGAGAATGGGCAGCCTCTTCGACCGGACCGGCTGCGGCGCATCGGCGTACTCGGTGGGCCGGGGCGCGCGATGCTGGGTCGCCTCGACCGCATCCGGCACCAGCCCGGGGCCCTGCGCGAAGGCCGGGGCGTGGATGCCGACCGGCAGCACGGGCGGTGCGGTCGGCGCGGTCGGCGCAGCTGTCGAGGCCGCCGCCTGCGGCGGGCGTCGGTTGGCCGTGCCCGCGATCGGCGCCGTCGGGTCGATCGTGACGATGCCCCGGATGCGCGTGTGGCCGTCGTCTTCTTCTGCCTCGGCGGCCGACGGAAGCGAGTCGTCGAGCACGTCGGCGGGAGTCACCGAGAGACTCAGCTCGAGCTGCACCTTCTGCAGGGCGCGCGCGAACTCGAGGGCGGAGCCGAAGCGGTCGTCTTCGCGCTTGGCCATCGACGTGGCGAATAAGTGCTCGAGCGAGTCGGGAACATCGGCCCGTCCGGTGCCCGACAGGGGCGACTGCTGGATGCGCGTGATCAGGTCGAGGCCGCCGTTGCTTCCGCCCACGACCTCGAACGGGCTGCGACCGGCGAGCAGCGTGTACACCGTGGCGCCGAGGGCGTAGATGTCGCCGCCGGGGCCGCTCGACGAGTTCTGCCCGAACACCTCGGGCGGCGACCACGGAATCGACATGCCCACGGCGGCCTCGTCTCCGCCACCGACCATGGTCACCGAGATGCCGAAGTCTGTCAGCGCCGGGCGGTTGTATTCCGTGGTGAGAATATTGGCCGGTTTGATGTCGCGGTGCAGGATGCCGGCCCGATGGGCGGTCTCGACGGCGCCCGCCACCTGGATTCCG
>NZ_CAXVWM010000119.1:0-8792 GCF_964263775.1 Agreia sp.
CCGCGCAGCCCGAGCGACTCGCACAGGTCGCGCTGCCACAGGCGGATGGCGTCGGGGTCGGCGAGCGGGGTGAAGGCGTAATAGAGGAGAACTTTGGACACTGCCACCCGCCGATTTTACGCGCGGCCGTGTGTTCGTGCCCGAACACCTCCATTGTGCCCTTGCCTCGATTTACAGATGGAGGCTTTCGGGCACAGTCATGAGACGACCGCGGTAATAATGCTGTTAGTTGTCGTAACAATCGCTGGATGCGCTGAGGGACTCCCTAGGCTTGTGGGGCAGCCCCTCGTTCAGATTAAGGAATCGCCATGCCCAGTATCTACAACGACATCACCGAGGTCTTCGGAAACACTCCGTTGGTTCGCCTCAACCGCGTGACCGAGGGGCTCGGCGCCACCGTGCTCGCGAAGCTCGAGTTCTACAACCCTTCTGCCAGCGTCAAAGACCGCCTCGGCGTGGCGATCGTCGACGCGGCCGAGGCATCCGGCGAACTGCCCCCGGGCGGAACCATCGTCGAGGGCACCTCGGGCAACACGGGCATCGCGCTCGCCATGGTCGGCGCGGCGCGCGGCTATAAGGTCATCCTCACGATGCCCGAGTCCATGTCGAAGGAGCGCCGCACACTCCTGCGCGCCTACGGAGCCGAACTCGTGCTGACCCCCGGCCCCGAGGGCATGCGCGGTGCGGTCGAGAAGGCGGCCGAGATCGTCGCGAACACCCCCGGTGCCGTGCTGGCCAAGCAATTCGCCAACGCCGCGAACCCGGCCATCCACCGTGCCACGACCGGGCCCGAGATCTGGAACGCCACCGACGGCGCCGTCGACATCTTCGTCTCGGGCATCGGAACAGGCGGAACCATCACGGGCGCAGGCAACTACCTCAAGCAGCAGAAGCCCGGCCTGCAGGTCGTGGCCGTCGAGCCCGCCGAGTCGCCCATTCTCAACGGTGGAGCGCCGGGTCCGCACAAGATCCAGGGCATCGGCGCCAACTTCGTGCCCGAGATCCTCGACCGCGAGGTCTACGACGAGGTCATCGACGTGAACATCACGCAGTCGGTCTCGATGGCGCGTCGCCTGGCTGCCGAAGAGGGAATCCTCGCCGGCATCTCGTCGGGCGCCACCGTCACCGCCGCGCTCGAACTCGCGGGCCGCCCCGAGAACGCAGGCAAGACCATCGTCGTGATCATCGCGAGCTACGGCGAGCGTTACCTGTCGACGGTTCTGTACGAAGACCTGCAGGACTGAATCGGATGCCGTCGGCCGCGTCTGGTCTATTCGCGCGCGTCCGTGAAGACATCCTCACCGCCCGCCGGCGCGACCCGGCATCGCGCACGCGCCTCGAGGTGCTGCTGAGCTACTCGGGGCTGCACGCCATCTGGGGATACCGGCTGGCGCATCGGTTGTGGGTCGCGGGGTTCCGTCTGCCCGCGCGGCTCGTGTCGCAATGCGTGAGATTTCTGACCGGGGTCGAGATTCACCCGGGCGCGCGAATCGGTCGGCGCTTCTTCATCGACCACGGCATGGGCGTCGTTATCGGCGAGACGGCAGAGATCGGCGACGACGTGATGCTCTATCACGGCGTCACCCTCGGCGGCAGAAGCACGGCTCGCGAGAAGCGGCATCCGACCCTCGGCAACGACGTGACCATCGGGGCCGGGGCCGTGCTGCTCGGGCCGGTTCACATCGGCGCTCACTCGGTGGTCGGCGCCCAGGCCGTGGTCGTGAACGATGCCGATGCGTACTCGGTGATCACGGGCATCCCGGCAGTCGCCCGCCCGCGGGCCAAGGCGGCCGAGCCGACGGCAGAAGCGTTCTACACAGACCCCGCGATCTACATCTGACGCGCCCGCCGTCGCCGCCTCCCGCGCCCCCCGCCCCGCCCGCGCCCAGCGCCTCTCCCGCCGCGTTCCCCTTCGCGGATGAGGAAAATTGTGCGCCTCACGGCGTGTCCCAGGCGCGCGACGCGGGGTGTCGCGACTTTTTCCTCATCCGCGAAAGGAGCAGGGGGTCGGATGGAGGCTTCAGGCCCCGAGGATGCCTTTCAGGAACGCGACTGCCTGCGTCTCGTCGTCGATGCCGCCGCCCTCGTGACCGTTGAACGCCCACTCGGTGATCTCTTTCGATCCGGCGTACGCGTTGAACGCGGCGTAGACCGTCGAGGCGGGGCACGTCGCATCCATCAATGCCACCGAGAAATGCGCCGGCGCGGTCGCCCGACGGGCGTGGTGCACGGCGTCGAAGCTGCCGAGCACCTCGTAGACGGATGCCGCCCGGTCGCGGTGGATGCGCAGGTAGTCGACGATCTCGTGGTATGGATACGCGTCGGTGATCAGCGTGGCTCGACCGAAATCGCAGAGAAAGGGAACGAACGCCACGACCGCCGCGAGGTCGGAGCGCAGCCCGGCCACGGCCAGCGCGAGGCCGCCGCCCTGGCTTCCGCCGGCCACGGCGATGCGGTTCGGATCGACCTGCGAGAGCCCGCGGGCCACGTCGACCGCACGCACGGCATCCACGAACAGGCGCCGATAGTAGTAGCTGTCGCGGTTCTGGATGCCCTTGGTCATGACCCCGGGAATCTGCGGTCCGCTCGTGCCGGCATCCGGCGTGTCGCCGACGCTCCACGACGCGCCCTGCCCGCGAGTGTCCATGTGCAGGTGCGCGAAGCCCGACGCGACCCAGGTGAGCGACTCCTCGGGGCGACCCCGACCACCGCCATATCCGACGTAGGTGACGACGGTCGGCAGCGGCCCGGTCGCCCCGGCCGGCACTCGCAGCCAGGCCCGCACGTCGGATCCGTCGGCGCCGCGGAAGGTCACGTCGAAGACGTCGATCAGGCTGAGCACAGTCTCGGCAGTCGCCACCCGTACGTCGAGAGGAATCTGCGCCGCCTCGGCCAGCGTCGCTTTCCAGTAGTCGTCGAAGTCGGCGGGCTCGGCGCTGCCGATGCGGTGGCTGCGAACGGCGTCGAGGTCGGATTCGATCAGCATGAAGCTCCTTTGCGCGGGTGACGATGGGAACTCTACCGAGCGGGGGCAGCTTTCTACGTGAGCTAAGTCCGCACGTTTTGGTGGACCCGCGGAGCACACGGGGCTGATCCTCGGCGTGTTCCTCGGAACGTGCGGACTTGGCCCGGGGTTGCCGCCGCCCTGTCGCCTCAGAGTCGAACAATGACGACTGAGGTTCATGGGCGACCGACGATCGCATCGGCACGATTCTTCTGACGGGCAGCGGCACTAGCGGGCTCTGCGCGGGCGGCGATGTCACGCAGCTGCACGCTCGTGTTGCCGACGACGATGTGGCGGCGGCCGTCGGCTTTCTTCGCGACGAGTATCGGGTCGACAACCTGATCGCCAGCTACGTGAAGCCGTTCATGGCGATCATGAACGGGTTCGTGCTGGGCGGAGGCATCGGCCTCTCCGGCCACGCGTCGCACCGCGTGGTGACCGACGACTCGACGCTCGGCATGCCCGAGGTCAGCATCGGCCTCACTCCGGATGTCGGCGGAAGCCGGCTGCTCAGCCGTGCGCCCCGAGAACTGGGCACCTACCTCGCCCTCACGGCACTCACCGCCTCGGCGACAGAGGCGATCGAGCTGGGGCTTGCTGATGCGATCGTGCCGGTAGACCGTCTTTCCTTTCTCATCGCGTCGCTCGAGCAGGTGGCCGCCGACGAGGCCGTTGCACGATACCGTCTGCGAGATTCTGGATGCCCTGGCGGCGTCGCCCGACCCGGCGGCTGCAGAGACCGCCGCACTCATCGGAACCAAGTCGCCCACCGCGGTGGCTGTGACCTTGGAGTCGCTGCGTCGCGCTCGCGAGCTGCCCACCCTCGAGGCCTGCTTCGACCAGGAGCTCCGGATCATGGCGCATGCCCTCGCGCACCCCGACTTTCGCGAGGGCGTGCGCGCACGGATGATCGACAAGGACCGCACACCGCACTGGGCGCCGGCGACCTTCGAGGTCTAGCCAGTGTCGGAGGCGTTGCCTACACTTTGGCTATGAGAGCCGATACCTTCTTTCTTCTGTCAGACGCAGCTCTGCGCAGCGTCATCGATCGAGTGCAGCCGGGCGACTTCGACAGGCCTGTTCCCGCATCGTGGTCGTCGTTCGAGAACCCCACCGTCCGCCACCTCCTCCGGTCGCACGCCTACGACGAGGCATGGATTCCCGGGGTGCTGGCGGGCAGGTCCGTAGCCGACGGTGACGAGCTGCGCGACGCCGACCTGCTCGGTGACAACCCCATCGCGTCCTACGACGCGCTGAACGACGCGGCGACGGCGCTGGTGCAGCAGGGCGTCGACCCGGCGTCGACCTTCCGTTTCCAGTACGGCGACTATCCGGCCGACGAAGGCCTCTCGCACCTCGCCATGTACCGGGCGACCCAGGCATGGTCGATCGCGAAGCACCTCGATATTCCGTTCCGTCTGCCGCCCGAACTCATCGACGGGCTGAACGAGTGGGTCGTCCCCCACGCAGAAGAGTGGCGCGGTTTTGGCGTGTTCCCTCCCGAGATCGAGCCGCCGGCCGACGCCGACGACGAGACTCGGGTGCTGTGCGCCATGGGGTTCTGGGTGCCCTGACGACAAGACGGCGCGTTCGTTCGGCTCCTGTCTCGCGTCGCCGTGCTCTCTGATCAGGCGGGCACGATGTGCCGAGAGGGCACAGGGCTCGAATACACGACGTTGGTCGTGATGCCGCCGAGTGTCGCGAGCCTGCCCGTGATGCGCTCGAGGTCGCGCATGCTTCGGGCGAGCACCTTGATGATGAAGCAGTCCGCGCCCGTCACATGGTGGGCCTCGATGATCTCGGGCAGCGTTTCGACCAGATCGTGAAAGGGCTTGTAGTTGCCGGTGGGGTAGGCGAGTCGCACGAACGCCGTGACGGTGTAGCCCAGTGCTTCGGGATCGACGGTGATCGAGTATCCAGTGATGACGCCGCCATCGGTGAGGCGCCGCACCCGGTCGGCCGTGGCGCTTGCAGACAGGTTGATGGCCCTCGCGAGCTGGGCTACGCTCGTGCGGCCGTCGCGCTGCAGATTGTCGATGATGGCGTGATCGGTGGAATCGAGTTCCAACCGTGGATTCGTAGGCACGGAGGCGACTCTACTGGGGAATCGATCGCGGAATCGACGTGATGCCGGTGATTGTCCCTTCTCGAAACGCGGGCTGTGCGCTTCGATTGAGGTATGACCACATCGATCTCCGCGGCCGACTTCTTCGCCGCAAAGCTCGCCTATGAAACCGACCCCTCCGACTTGGCGGCCGAGAGGGCGGGAGGCTCTCCGCCGCTCGTGATCGACACGCGCTCCGCGGCCTCGTGGAGTCAGGGTCGCATCCCGGGAGCCGTGCACATTCCGAACGCGGAACTCCGTGCGCGCATCGGCGAGGCCTCGCCTTCCAGGGACGCCGCGATCGTCGTGTACTGCTGGGGACCGGGATGCAACGGCAGCACGCGCGGAGCGCTGACACTGGCCGAGCTCGGGTACACGAATGTACGCGAACTCATCGGCGGCTTCGAGTACTGGTCGCGAGAGGGACTCGCGACGGTCAGCGACAGCGGCCGCGGTCGCAGCGCGGTCGATCCCCTCACAGCACCACTCGCATGACCCCCGCGTTCACAGTGTCGAGGGCCGCGACGCTGGATGACTGCCGGCCGGTGCGCCCTCTCGTCGAAGCCCACGTCGAGTACGAGAGAAGCGGGGCGACCGTCCCCGTGGACTGGGCCGAGCGGGTCGCACCCTTCGTCGCCTCGGGAGAGTTGGCGATCTTCGTCGCGCACCGGGGTAGCGAGGCCGTGGGATATGCGTCGCTGACGACCGATATGTCGACCTGGACCGGTGACCTGCTCGGACACCTCGACTGCCTCTTCGTCGCCGACGCCCACCGCGGCGCGGGTCTCGGTCGCCTGCTCATCGACGCGGCGGCCGAGGAGGCGCGTTCTCGGGGACTCCGCGAACTGCGGTGGCAGACACCCGAGTGGAACGTATCCGCCATCCGCTTCTACGACCGCCTCGGCGCCTCCGGTGAGACGAAGCAGCGCTTCGCCCTGCGACTCGATCAGTGAGTGGAGCCGAACGCGTTCACGCCCGTGAGCTCGGCCGAGAGGGGCCACAGCCTGGGCGATGCCAGAATCGCGGCGTTGTTGATCAGCCCGGGTAGCCGCCGGTGACGATGGCCGTCTTGCCGGTGAGGTCGATGCCGGTGAGGTCGATGCCGGCGAGCACGTTGGATGCGGTGAAGCCGGAGGCAGTGCGTGCTGCGGTGTGCTTGCCATCAGTCAAGCGCAAGTCGGTTCGGGTCGCTAGATTCGGGGGATGCATCTCTTCTTCCGCACTCTCTGGTACCAGTGGCGCGCCCGCAGTCGGCGTCGCGTCGGCACGTTCGACGTCGCATCCACGCCGTTTCGCGTTCTGCCCACCGACCTCGATATCTTTCGGCACATGAACAACGGGGTGTACCTGTCGATCCTCGACCTGGGCCGGTTCGACATGCTCATTCGCAGCGGCATCTGGTCGATCGTCAATCGCCGTGGCTGGTACCCGGTCGTCGTCGCCGAGACGATCAGCTTTCGCAAGTCGCTGACCCTGTGGCAGCGCTTCGACGTGGAGTCGCGCGTTCTCGGCTTCGACGACAAGGCCGTCTACGTCGAGCAGCGCTTCACGGTCGGCGGCGAGATCTACGCGCACGCGTTCATCCGCGGCAGGTTTTTGAAGCGCAGCGGGGGCGTGGTGCCGATGCACGAGCTTCTGGATGCCGTGGGCCCGATCCCCGACACGGTCACGGTGCCGACGTGGCTGCACGAGTGGGGCCAGACGACTGCGCTGCCCGCTACGAAGGCGGCCGCCCCGAGCGAGTGGTGATCTGCCGGTAAGAGGTGCCGCTACGGTCGATAGTGCCCGGTGCGCCGGCACATACTGACCGCAGTGGGAACAACTAGCGCGAGAGGGAAGGAGGTCACATGGAGAACTCCGTGGTCACGATCATTTGGATCGTGTCGTTCGTGGTGGTCACCGTCGCCGTCAGTGGATTGACGAGGCGCATCGGCTGGTCGGCTCCCGTGTCGCTGGTGCTCGTCGGCGCCGTGGCCTCGTTCATCCCCGGCGTGCCGCACCTCGAGATCGAACCCGACCTCGTTCTCTACGGGCTGCTGCCGCCGCTGCTGTTCGCGGCGGCCATCCGCACGTCGTTCGTCGACGTGCGCGCCCGGCGCGACGGCATCCTGCTTCTGTCTGTCGGTCTTGTTGCTTTTACCGTCGTGATCGTCGGGTTCACCGCGTGGCTCATCATTCCGGCGATCACGCTTGCGGCTGCGTTCGCGTTCGGCGCGGTCGTGGCGCCGACGGATGCCGTGGCCGTGACGGCGGTGGCCGGTCGCCTCGGTCTGCCCCGGCGAGTCGTCACCGTGCTCGAGGGCGAGAGCCTGCTGAACGACGCCACCGCCCTGGTCGCCCTGAACGCAGCGGTGCTCGCGATGGTCGGCATCATCAATCCGTGGATGGTCGCGGCCGACTTCGTGATCGCCGTGGTCGTGGGCGTCGCGGTCGGCGTGGGCGTCGGATGGGTGCTCGCGAAGATCCGGCAGCAGCTGCGCGCCCCCGTGCTCGACACGAGTTTGTCGCTGGTCACGCCGTACCTCGCGTTCATCCCGGCGCAGCTGTTGCACGGTTCGGGCGTTCTGGCCGTCGTGGTCGCCGGGCTGTTTCTCGGCTACCGGTCGCCCATCATCCAGACGGCGGAGGCGCGCATCGCCGAATCGATCAACTGGCGCACGATCCAGTTCTTGCTCGAGAACGCCGTCTTTCTGCTCATGGGCCTCGCCCTGGCCGAGATCTTCGACGGCGTCGTCGACTCGGGCCCCGGGCTCTGGCCGACCGTCGGCATCTCCGTGCTCATCCTGCTCGCGCTCGTGGTGTCGCGGGTGGCCTGGACTCTCATCTCGACCTCGGTCTACCGGTTCGGCCCCCAGCGGTTGCGGGACCGGGGATGGAGTTGGCGCACGGGCGTCGTGGTGTCGTTCGCGGGCATTCGCGGTGTGGTCACGCTGACGGCAGTGTTTCTGCTGCCGGAGGACACGCCGAACCGGGAGTTTCTGCAGTTCCTCGCCTTCGTCGTGGTTGCGGGCACCCTGCTCGAGGGGCTCGGGCTGCCGTGGCTCATCCGCACACTTCGGCTGCCCTCGCCCGATGTCGAGCAAGAGCGCGGCGAGACGCAGCGGCTCATGGTCGAGGCGCAGACCGCGGGGCTCGACCTGCTCGAGAAGCAAGAGCTCGAGGGCGTCGAACCCGGCGTCGTCGAGCGGCTGCGCACGAACGCGCGTTTTCTCGCCGAGGCGCTTGAGAACCCGCCCGATGGCGACCACGAGACGAGGCCCGCGTCATACAACAGGCTGCGCCGGCTCATGGTGCAGGCCGAGCGCCGGGCGGTGCTCGACGCCCGGGCAGAAGGCCGCTACCAGGAGCGCGCGGTGAAGATCACGCTGGCGTTCATCGACGCCGAGGAGTCGGCGCTCGACATGCACAAGCCCCCGAAGCCGGGCTCGAATCTCACCTGAACGGCGCGCGCCGCCGCTCAGGACGCGCGGCGGCGGCGGATGCGCCGGACGACGAGCCACACGACAACCCCCGCGATCGCCGCGTAGACCGCGTAGTTGAGGTAGTCGCTGTACTTGTCGATGAGCTCGTACTGTGTTCCGAGGGCGGCGCCGAGGCCGATGAGCAGGCCGTTCCAGAGGGCGCTGCCCGCGATGGTGAACACGCTGAACGTGAGCAGGTGCATGCGTTCGGCCCCCGCGGGCA
>NZ_CAXVWM010000120.1:0-7679 GCF_964263775.1 Agreia sp.
CTCCCCAGGGCTCCCGATGAAGGTCTCGCAGCTCAGCGCCGAGACCGGCGTGCCGCTGCCGACGATCAAGATGTACCTGCGTAAGGGTCTGCTTCAGCCGGGTGATAAGACCGAACCGAACCAGGCCGAGTACGGCGAAGAGCATGCGCGCCGTCTCAGGCTCATTCACGGCCTGCTGCACGTGGGCGGGTTGAGTATCGCCACGGCCCGAAAGGTTCTGGATGCGGCAGGCTCGGATCTGCCCCTCATCAACGTCCTCGGGGTGGCGCAGCGAGCCGCGACAGACGCCGTCGACGATTCGCACGTATCGCCGCACGCCCAGGCCACTGTCGATGAACTCGTCGGCACCTGGGGTGGGGGCGCCGATCCCCGCGATCCGGGTCGCACGCTCGCGGCCACCGCCATCGACGCCTTCGAGCAAGCCGGTCAGCGAGACGCCTCCGCGTGGTACGAGCGCTATGCGGCCCTCGCCCTGCTGATCGCTGAGGCAGACCTCGACCTTCTTGACGCCAGCGAGGGCTCGGCAGCCAAAGCCGAGACGGTCGTACTCGGAACGGTGCTCGGCGACACGCTGCTGGCGGGATTGCGCCGCAGCGCCCAGTGGCACCTCTCCGAGCAGCGCTACCTCACGCCCGAAAGCACCCGGCCCCCCTCATCCGACTCCCCTCAGAATGCGAGCCGCTCGTGACCTCGACCGTCGACCCACCCGTGTTATCCGCCCCGACGAGCGGTCTGCAGCCCGTGCGTTGGCACCGCCCGCTCGTGTACATCGCTGTTCTGATGAGCGTGATGGCCGCATTCGCTCTCGTCGCGCGCTTCATCAGCCCGATAGAGATCGGGGGACTGAACCAGTGGGACAAACCGCTTAAGTTCGCCCTGTCGATCGTCGTGTACTCGATCGCCTGGTCGTGGCTGATCGGGCAGTTGCAGCGATTCCGTCGCACCGCGTGGGTTGCGGGAGCCGTGATCGTCGTCACCCTGCTCATCGAGATGGTCATCATCGTCGGCGCCGCCGCATTCGGAACCACGAGCCACTTCAACGTCTCGACGCCGCTGGCGGTCGCGGCCCTCTCGCTGATGGGCGCCGCGGTCAGCGTCCTGTGGATTGCGTCGCTGCTCGTCTCGGTGCTGTTGTTCTTCAGTCACCTCGGCGATGCCGCGCGAACGGTCGCCATCCGCTCCGGGGCCATCCTGTCGGTTGTGGGGCTCGCCCTCGGGTACCTGATGACCGGGCCGACCTCGGCGCAGCTCGCCGACCCGCAGGGAGTCGTCGGCGCGCACACGGTCGGGCTCCCCGACGGAGGCCCGGGGCTGGCCGTGCTCGGCTGGAGCACGGAGGGCGGCGACCTCCGCATTCCCCACTTCGTCGGCATGCACGCCCTCCAGGTCATTCCGATCGCTCTGATCGTTCTCGAGCTCCTCTCCCGTCGAATCGTGATCCTGCGCGACGTCACAACGCGCGCCGGGCTGGCGTGGATCGTCGCGGCGACGTATGCGGGCGCCATGGGGTTGCTCACCTGGCAGGCGCTTCGCGGCGAGTCCATCGTCGATCCCGGCGGACAGACGGTTGCCGGCGCACTCATACTCGCCTGTGCGGCCCTCGCCGCATCCGGTCTTGTGCTGCGCGCTCATCGCATCCGGGTCGAACGAGCCGTGCGATGAGCGCCGAACTCGGCGTCACCCGCTCTCAGCCGGATGCGGTCGATCCCGTCGGGCGGCCGACGTTCCGCATTCTTTTGGCGGGCCTCTACCTGCTGGCCGCTGTGATCGGCGCGATCGGAACGTGGACGTTCAATCTGCGGTTCGAGGCGACCCCGGCAGCGCCGACCTATCTCGAGGGCTGGTTCGTCAATGCCGCGTCGTCGTCGCTCGCGGTCGTGCTGGTTCCCCTGACGTTCGTGATAGCGCTCGCCTTCACCTTTCCGCTCTTTCTCGGGCTGCGCGAACTCACGAGATCTCCATCTCGGTGGAGCGGCGCTTCACCAGAGTCGCGGGGATCCGCTCGATACCGGCCGTGAGCTCGCCGCCGTCTATCGCCGTCAGCAACCACGTTGCGGCACGTCGGCCGAGTTCAGAGAGGTTGAGGTCGATCGTGGTCAGGGGTGGCCGCGAGGTCTCGGCCATGACGAGCCAATTGTCGACTCCGACGACCCCGACCGTCGACGGAACAGCCACTCCGCTGTCGCGAAGGCCATCGGTCATGCCGCGGGCGATCTCGTCGCTGGCACAGAACACGCCGTCGAAAGGATCTCCGTTGCGCACGAGTCGCAGCGCTGCTTCACGCCCCCAGGCTTCGCTCCACTCGCCATGCATCGTGCCGCCGCCGACCATGGATTCGTGCGCGCGGGCCAGCGCGGTGGACGCCCCGCGCGCACGATGCTGGCTGGCGAGGTGGCTCAGGGGGCCCGACACATGGGCGATTCTGCGCCTGCCTGTTTCTAGGAGATGGTCGATGGCCATCTCGGCGCCCTGCTCGTCGTCGTGCAGGATCGAGAAGTCGTCTGCGCTTTCGGATTGGCAGAGGGCGTAGACCACGGGTATCGGAAAGTCGTGACCGAGCGACGGCCGTATGTTGCTGGATTTACCGGTGATGATGAGGCCGTCGACCCGTCGGGCCAACAGCATCCTCAGATAGTGCTGCTCACGGATGGCGTCGCCCCGGCTCTCGCAGAGGAACATGGCCATCTGGCCCGCCCCCAGCGCGTCTTCGGCACCGGTGATCAGGGGAATCGTAAAGCGCCCGATGCTGTCTGTCGTCAGGATGCCCACCGTGTAGGTTCGCCCACTGATGAGGCTTCGGGCCAGCGCATTGGGGGAGAATCCCAGCTCTTCGGCGGCTCGGATGACGCGTTGCCGAGTCTCGGTCTTGAGTTGCCCTCCGCCGTTGAGTGCTTTCGACACCGTTCCCGGCGAGACGCCCGCGTGTCGGGCGACGTCGGCAACAGTTGTCGGTCGGCGATCAGGCCTCACCACGTCTCCTCGTTTCGGTTGTTCCCGCTTTGAAACTAGCAGACACGGAAAGATTTCCGATCTGTTTCGGAAATACGACGAGCCAAACTGGCCTCACTAGTGTTATCTTGTTCCCGGAAACCCTTATCCGTGCACGGAAACACGGGGTACGACATTTCGAAACATCAGTTGTGCATTCGTCGACAGACATCACATTTCAAAGGAGAAATCATGGCGCACCACTCGCCCTCGACCGGCCGCCCCCGTCTGGTCAAAACTTTCGCCGTCACGGCCATAGCCGGGATGCTGCTGGCCGGCTGTTCGTCGGCTTCCAGCACCGACCAAGGCGAGCCCGACAACGGCACCACCCTCACGATGTGGGCACGGGCAGACAACGGACCCACCGCGCAACTCCTGGTAGACGCGTACAACGCCGACCACAAGAACCAGGTCAAGCTGACGGTCGTGCCCGGTGTGGACTTCCAGACCAAGGTCGGTGCGGCAGCCGGTTCCGGCGGATTGCCCGACATCCTCGGCGCCGATGTCGTGTACTCGCCGAACTACGTCAAGCAGGGGGTGTTCAAGGACATCACCGAGGGCGTGAAGGGACTGGACTTTTATGACAGCCTCTCGCACGCCCACACAGACGCGACGACGCTGGATGGAAAGATCTACGGCACGCCGCTCGTGGTCGATTCCTCCCTGATCATCTACAACAAAGACCTGTTCGCCGCGGCCGGTCTCGATCCCGAAGCAGCACCCGCATCTTTCGACGACATCTACGCCGATGCCCAGGCGATCCGCAAGAACATCGGCGGCGACACCTACGGGTTCTACTTCGCGGGCAACTGCCCCGGCTGCAACGCCTACACGATGTTCCCCTACCAGGTCGCTGCGGGAACGCCGCCCTTCACCGACGAGGGAACGGTTGCCGATTTCGACTCGGAGGCACTCGAGTCGACCCTGGAGCTCTACAAGAAGATGTTCGACGAGGACATCATTCCGCAGGCCGCGAAGACCGAAGACGGGTCAAGTTGGGTGACTGCCTTCAACGCCGGAACGATCGGCATGCTCCCCGTGGGAACATTCAACTTCGGCGCCCTCGCCGACGCCGATTTCGAGTGGGGTGTCGCAGGGCTCCCGGCTCCAGACGGCGGAGCGACGTCGACCTTCGTCGGTGGCGATGTCGCAGGAATCACGAAGGATTCGGACCACTACGCGCAGGCCCTCGACTTTCTTCTCTGGACGCTCGGCGACGAGGCCCAGGTAGACGTGCTGGCGAAGAGCGGAAACCTCACGTCGCGAGTCGACCTCGCAGACAACGAGTACAGCGCATCCGACCCGCGCATGGTGCAGGCGATCGAAGGTCTCGCGACGGGCTACACGCCCTCCTCCACCGGCTACGGCGCGGCGGTCAATGACGCGACCGGCCCGTGGGCGACTCTCGTGCGGGACTACATCTTCAACGGTGATGCGAACGCAATCGCAGACGGACAGGATGCGATTCAGGCCGCCTTGGACGACCAGTAAGAATGTCGCAATTGATCACGGATAGGCGAAAAGCACTCTCCCGGGGAAGCCTCACCGCGCGGCCATCGGTGGGAGTGCTTTTCGTGACTCCTTTGGCGATCGTGGTCGCCATCCTCTTTCTGGTTCCTCTGGGTGTGCTGTTCTTCATGTCGACCCAGGACTGGCCGCTCCTCGGCGGTCCGACCCCCAACGGTCTCGACAACTACGCGGCGATTCCTGAAAACAAGGTCTTCGTCGGCGCGATTCTCTTCACACTGATCTACACCGCGCTGACGACCGTTCTGATCTTCGGAATATCGTTCGTTCTCGTTGCGATCTCGAACGCGCCCCGGCGCGGTGCCAAGTTCTATCGAACCGCGTTCTTTCTCCCGTACGTTGTGGGAACCGCATCAGCTTCTCTGATCTGGCTCGCCGCGGTCAACGACCGAAATGGCATCGCGAACGTCATCTTCGAGCTGCTCGGATTCTCTGACGGCCCATGGGGCTTTCTGAGCACACCGGAACAGGCTCTCTTCACAACGCTGACCCTCGTGATCTGGAAGTTCATCGGCTTTCAGGTGATCGTTCTGCTCGTGGGCCTTCAGGCCGTGCCCGCGGAACTCTATGAGGCGGCACGTATGGACGGCGCCCGAACCTGGCAGCGGCTGCGCTACATCACGCTGCCCTACCTCAGGCCCACCCTCGCCCTCCTGCTCGTGCTGTCGATCACCGGTTCTCTGCTCGCCTTCGATCAGTTCCAAGTGCTGACCCACGGGGGCCCCGACAACAGCACCGTCACGTTGGTGCTCGCCATCTACAAGACCGCGTTCTCAAAATTCGACCTGGGAGAGGCGGCGGCGCTCTCGATCGTGCTGCTCGTGGCCCTCGTGCTCCTGAACGCCGCCCAGCTCTTCTTTCTCCGCAAAAAGGACACCGCATGACAGCGTCAGCATCCACACCCGTACGTCGCCGTGTCGACGCCGGACGACGCGCTCGCACAGCCTCTGCGAGCGCCGGCTTTCACCTGGTCAGCGGTGTTCTGGCGGCGGTGTTTCTGCTGCCGATCCTCTGGACGGTGCTGAATTCGCTGAAGTCGTCTGAGGAAGCGAATCGGAGCACGCCGACGTGGTTCCCGCAGTCACTCTCACTCGACAACTACGAGAACCTTGCGAACTTCGGCTACGGTCTCGGCACCTACCTGTGGAACAGCATCTCGTTGTCGTTGATCGTCGTGGTCGGAACGGTGATCATCACCGTGCTCGCCGGCTACGGCTTTGCGCGCTTTCAGTTCTGGGGCAAGAACGTGTTGTTCGGCTCGACGCTGCTGATCCTCATGGTGCCCTACGCCACGATTCTGATCCCGCTTTTCATCGTGCTCGGAAAGCTCGGCCTGGTGAACACCGTGTTCGGGCTCGCGCTCGTTCTCATCATGTTCCAGCTGCCGTTCGGCGTATTCCTGATGCGAAACAGTTTCGAATCCCTTCCTCGTGAGCTCGAAGAGGCCGCCCTCGTAGACGGATGCGGGTCGTTCGATGCCTTTCGCTATATCTCGCTGCCGCTGGTCGCCCCGGGAATCGTGACGGTCGCTCTCTTCTCCTTCATCGCGTCGTGGAACGAGTTCCTCGGTCCGCTCATATTTCTCAGCGACGGCTCGCAGTACACGCTGCCGATCATGCTCGTGAATCTCAGCATCGGGCAGTACGGGTCCGTCGACTACGGGGCCATCCAAGCCGGAGTCGTGATCACGATCGTGCCTGTCCTTCTCCTCTATCTGTTCCTCCAGCGCTTCTACGTCTCCGGTCTCGTCAACGGCGCCCTGCGCGGTTGACCCGGCCAATCATCGAACCGCGACACCCTTCAAGGAAACTTTCATGCCCAAATCACGTCTTATCGCGCCCGTTGCGCCGATCAACTCTCGTCACCTCGCGTTCACCCCGATCGGCCTCGAGGCTGCCCGACTCACCGCCGGCCCCTGGTCGAACTGGCAGCAGGCCAATCGAGAGGTGACCACCCCGCACACCTTCGCCTGGCTGGAGAAAGACGGCACGATCGACAACCTGCGACGGCTCGACCCGGCGGCACAGCGGGGGCCGCGCCGTGGATTGTGGTTCACCGACTCCGATCTCTACAAGGCACTCGAGGCCGTCGCGTGGGATGCGTCTCACGACGAGACAGACGAGACACCGGATGAGGTCGCTCTGCTCGACGAGATCGGCGCGATCATTGCGGCAGCGCAAGAATCCGACGGCTACATCAACTCGTTCGTACAGGCGGGGCTCGACGTCAGATGGGACAACCTCGTGCAGAGCCACGAGCTCTACTGCATCGGTCACCTGATTCAAGCCGGAATCGCCGACAAGCGGGTTCGAGGTCGCACGACGCTCTTCGACGCGGCCAAGCGGGCGGCCGACGTCGCGGTCGCCGACTTCGCCGACCGCAGGCGCGGCGACACCGACGGCCACCCCGAGATCGAGATGGCCCTCGTCGAGCTGTACCGAGAGACGGGCGAGAAACAGTACCTCGAGCTGGCTCAGCAGTTCATCGACGTGCGGGGACACTTCGTACTCGACCCCAACGGACATTTCGACAACGCCTATTACCAGGACGCCACGCCGGTTCGTGATGAGACGACCGTCGTGGGGCACGCCGTTCGGGCGATCTACCTGCTCGCAGGAGTTGTGGATCTCTACATCGAGACAGGCGAACAGGCGCTTCTCGACGCCGCACTCGTGCAGTGGAATTCTATGAACTCGGCGAAAACGTACCTCACGGGGGCCGTCGGATCGAGATTCGCGGGCGAAGCATTCGGCGACGACTACGAGTTGCCGCCAGACCTGGCCTACGGCGAGACCTGTGCGACCATCGGCAACATCATGCTCAGTTGGCGCCTGCTTCTGGCCACGGGAGAGTCGCGCTTCGCCGACACCATCGAACGCGCCCTCTACAATCTGTTCTCCGCGTCGACGAACACGAGCCGAACCGGATTCTTCTACAACAACCCGGCCCAGCGGCGGGCCGAGTATCCAGCGGCCCCTCTCGATGAACGTCCGACGAGGGCCGATGCGCCCGGTACACGCCCGACGTGGTTCGAATGCGCCTGCTGCCCGCCGAATATCATGCGCACCATCGCGACGCTCTCGGCATACATTGCAACAGAGAACGCGACGGGCGTACAGGTGCACCAGTTCATTCCGTCGCAACTCAGCTTCGTCGTCGACGGC
>NZ_CAXVWM010000121.1:0-14458 GCF_964263775.1 Agreia sp.
AGCGGCTCGGGCAAGTCGAGCCTGCTCGCCGTGGCCGCCACTCTCATCCGCCCGGACTCCGGGCAGGTGCTCATCGACGGAGTCGATGCGAGCGGACTCAGCGCGAACGATGCGACGGAGCTGCGCCGCGACACGATCGGCATCGTCTTTCAGCAGCCCAACCTGATTCCGTCGCTCACCGCCCAGGAACAGCTCGTGGTCATGAACGAGCTCGGGGGACGGCGACGGCGAGCGGGGCGGCGGAGTCGCGCCGTCGCATCCGATCGCGCAGCGTCGCTTCTCGATGCCGTCGGTCTCGCCGACCAGCGTCACAAGCGGCCGCACCAGCTGTCGGGCGGCCAGCGGCAGAGGGTCAACATCGCCCGCGCGCTGATGAACGATCCCCGCGTTCTGCTCGTCGACGAACCGACGAGCGCTCTCGACCAAGAGCGGGGCGCGAGCATCATCGACCTCATTCTTCGGCTCACCGACGAGCTCGACACCTCCACGCTGCTCGTGACCCACGACCTCGTGCACCTGCCGCGGATGCATCGTGTGGTGCGGCTCGTCGACGGCGCGCTGGTGGATGCGCGGGCCACGGCGGTGTAGTCGGCGTCGCCCGGCGGCGCATCCTGCGCGCATCCGGCGTTCAACAAGATGGATCGATGACACTCCGGTGTCTGGCGCGAAACACGCCGACCGTCCCACGATTCATCCTGTTGAACGGTTGGGAGCGCCGTCCTCTTCTTCCGTCATTGACCTACGCGCCTCGGTAAGTATTCGCAGGGCCTTCGGGCCGATGCCGTGCAACCGCGCCAGCGCATCCAGATCGGTCGCGCGCAAGTCGTCGAGCGTATGGATGCCAGCCCCGCTCAATGCGCGCCGGGCCGGCGCCCCGATATGGTCGGTGAATTCGGTGTCTGCCATGACCCGACGGTACCGGGAAGGCCGCCGTTCATCAGGATGGATCGGCTAAACACCGGTGTCGCGCAGTTAGAACGCCATGAGTTATCCGCCCGAAACGGCCAGTCAAGCGGGTGACAAGCGCATCGGGAGGGGCAGACCCTCGGCTCCCTCAGCTGAAACCGTGAGCACTGCAGTCGATCACGGGCCGTTCTTTCACGGAACGAAAGCCGACCTCCACATCGGTTATCTCCTCGAGGCGGGCCGTCGGTCGAACGTCACTGACAAGAAATTCTCGGGCAATCCGACTCGGTCGTACCGAAGCCGCGAACCGTTGCGAGTCGTGGTCGAGGTCACCGACTGGACACGGCTGACGTCCGAAGCGTTGCAGGCATGGCACGACCGACTGGCCGTTCTCCGCGCCGACGAGCGTGGCGAGATCGTCAACTGACGAGCTCTTCGGCTGGGGCCAACTGAGGACAAACCTGCTTGACTCCGCCGAGATGACGCTTCGAACCCCGTCCTCAGAGATGTGTCCTCAGTTAGGCAGGAGCATGCCCGGCAGAGTCGGTGTCTATCGTGAGAACGTGGATGCATCTGGTCAGCAGCTCGCCCGCTTCAGAACCGCGATGACTCAGCTTGACTGAGCCCGGGCGCCTCTGACCAACCTCGCCCAGCACCAACGAAGGAGGAACGACGATGGACGACAGAACCAGACGAAGCGAGACGATCCTGCTGGCGAGCGCGATATTCAGCGTGCTGGTCATCATCGCCATGCTGATTCTCATCTCCCAGGGCAGCGGCAATTGGTTCACAGTGGCGGGGTCGACACTCACCACCGTCGCTGTGGTCGTCGCCTTGGCGAAGTCGCGGCGAGCCCGCCGGCGAGCCGCAGACGTGGCACCCGCGGCGTCCGCATCACCAGACGAGACGCATTCCGGCTGACATCGAAGACGCCCGCGACGCCAGCCCGTCGCGTCGTCGTAGATCACGAGCAGCCGATCGACTGTAGCGTTCGAACCTCTTCTGCCTCGGGGCGATCTGCTGCGCGCCGCTTAGTGGAGCAGGCTCGAGACGAGGTTGATCGTCGACGCCACCACGACGACTCCCAGCAGAAACGACAACAGCGCGTGCCGAAGAGCCTCGGCGCGCAACGTGGAGTTCGTGATATTCGTATCCGACACCTGGAACGTCATGCCCAGCGTGAAGGCGAGGTAGGCGAAGTCGAGGTACCTGGGCGACTCCTTCTGATTGAACTCGATGCCTGTGCCCCCGGCCCTGTAGTAGAAGCCCGCGTAGCGCAGGGTGTAGACGGTGTGCACCAGCCACCACGACGCGGCAAGGGTCGCAAGGGCCGTGGCGATGAGCCCCAGAGTCGCGCTGGCCGCCAGTGATCCGGCCTCGACCAGCAGCAGCGCGATGGCTCCGAAACTGGCGATGCTCGCCAGGAGGAGCAGGGTCTGCGCCATCCTCTGCGACGGGTCCTCCCTGCTCGCATGGGCCGCGGTGTCGGCGGCATCGAAGCGCAGCACCGACAGCCAGATCCAGATGGTAAAGGTGCCGGCAGCCGCGATCCAGCCCACGGCAGGGGCGAAGACCCACGATCCGAACACGCCGGTGACCACGAAGACGATTGCGAAGATCACCACCATCACGACGGCGCGCGTTCCTGCCCGGTGCCAGAATCCGGTGAAGTCGCGAGTGCCGCTCGCGCCGGTCACGTCGGTCATGCGGCAGGCCCGACCCGCGCCATGGCCCGGTCGGCCGCGGCCGACGGTTCGCTCGAGACGAGGATGCGCATGCCCGGCTCGAGCACGACGACCTTGTCTCCGTATCGGGCCGCGATCGACGCTCGCTCCCAGAGCCCGACGATCTCGAAGTCGACCCGCGGCAGCGATGACGTCTTCTGCCGCAGGAAGGTCGCGACGAACAGGCGTGCGGCCACGTCGTGCCGATCGGCGTGCAGGATGCCCCGGGGCCCGTCGTAGGGCGGCAGGACTTCATCGATGGGAGGCATGACCTCGACGCTACAGCCCACGGGTCGCGATCCTTATGAAATCCTTGCCTCATGGATGCCCACGAGATCCGCAACTCCTACCTCGCCTTCCTCGAGAGGAACGGTCACACCGTCATCCCGCGAGCGCCGCTCGTTCCCCGAGGCGACGCCAGCACGCTTTTCAACGGAAGCGGCATGCAATCGCTCCTTCCCTACCTGCTCGGGGCGGAGCATCCGGCCGGCAGCCGCCTCGTCGACAGCCAGCCGTGCGTTCGCGCCCAGGACATCGACGATGTCGGCGACAACCGGCATACGACCTTCTTCGAGATGCTGGGCAACTGGTCGCTCGGCGATTACTTCAAAGAGACCCAGATCCGCCAGTTCCTCACGTTCCTCGTCGACATCGTCGGGCTCGATCCCGAGAAGATCTATGTCACCTGTTTTATGGGCGACGAGGCGAACGGAATCCCCGAAGACGACGAGGCCGCATCGATCTGGCAGACCCTCTTCGCGGAACGAGGGGTGTCGAACGGCATCGCCCGCATCGGCTCCCAGGCCGACGGGGATGCCCGGGGCGTGCGACCGGGGGAGCGCATCTTCTTCTACGACGGCGGCGAGAACTGGTGGAGCCGTGGAGGATCGCTCGAGGGTACGCCCATCGGCGACCCGTGCGGACCCGACAGCGAGGTCTTCTTCGATTTCGGCTCCGAGCACCAGGATCCGACGTTCGGCCTGGCCCACCCGGCCAGCGACGGCGGGCAGTTCATGGAGATCGGCAACCAGGTCTTTATGCAGTACCGGCGGCTCGACGACGGCTCGTTCGAGGAACTCGCCCGCCGCAACGTCGACTTCGGCGGCGGACTCGAACGCATCGCCGCCGCTTCGCTCGGCTCCGACGACGTGTTCCGCATCTCGCTGCTCTGGCCGATCATCGAGTGCCTGCAGCAGTTGACGGGGCGCCGCTACGAAGACGAGACCGCGGCGATGCGCATCATCGCCGACCACCTGCGCGGCGCGACATTCCTGGCCGTCGACGGAGTGGTGCCCTCGAACAAGGAGCAGGGCTATGTGATGCGCCGCCTGCTGCGCCGCGCCATTAGGCTCGCACTCTCGCTGGGGCTCACCGAGAATTTCTTCTCGGTCATCGTGCCGGTGATCGCCGAGCTGTACGCCGACGACTTCCCCGAGGTGGCCGCATCGCGCGACGAGGTCATCGCCGTGCTCGTGAAAGAAGAGAAGTCCTTCCGGCGAACCCTCGCGGCGGGACTCGACATGGTCGCCGGCTACGCGGGCCACGTCATGAGCGGTCGCGACGTGTTCCGCCTGTCCGACACGAGCGGCTTCCCGAAGGAGCTCACGATCGAAGAGGCCGCCCGGCTGGGAGTCGAGGTCGCACCCGACTGGGCCGCCGAATTCGACGAGGCGCTCCAGGAGCAGCGCGTCCGTTCCCGCGGAGCAACCCGGCTGGGCGCGGCCGGTCTCCCCGGAGGCGCCCAGGCCTGACGCCCGCCGGCGATGGCAGGGGCCGGATCAATCCCGCTTTAGCAGTTCGAGGCCGGCGCCGGCGAACTGGCGCAGCGTCGCATCCGGCAGGAATGCGCGCGTGAGGGCCGCCGCAATACGGGTGAGGTCGCCCTCGTCGCGGTAGAGCAGGTAGATCGGCTCGGAGCGTGGATTGAACTTCTGCTTGAAGCGGTGCAGCGACGAGAAGCCATATATCGGTTCGAGGATAGTGCTGAGCTGGCCGAGCAGATGGGCGATCACGCCCTCGTCGTCGCCGACCGAATGGGCCAGGGGAGCGCCCGACAGCGACAGGATCTGGGCCCCCTCCTCGGCGAATTCCTGCGCCGACGAGGCGATCAGGAACTCCATCACCGAACCGAAGCCGTCATCACGACGGCGCATCAGGTCGAGGGTCCACCCGCGGTGCACCCCGTCGGCTCCGAAGACGGGCAGCCAGCTCAAGAATCCATCGACGTCGCCCTGGGGCGAGATCGCGAGGGCGATCTGCACCTCGGGGTCGTCCGCCTCCTGCAGCGTGCCGAGAGTGAACCGCATCTCCGGCAGGTCCTTGTCGCCCACCCAGCCCTCCGAGATGGCTCGGATCTGCTGGCGGATTCCCCAGGTCTCGGCCGAGTAGGTGGTCAGCCTGAATTGCATGCCCTCGCGCTCGGCCTTGTTCATGGCGGTGCGGATGTTGGCCCACGGCTTTCCGGTGAAGGCCAGTCCGGGCAGGTCCACGATGGTGTCATCCGCGATGATCAGCTCGCGCCAGCCATCCGGAATCGCGTCTCGGGTCGTCTGGCTCGAGCTGAAGAAGCACGGCACGAGGGAGTCGTGCTCGGCCACTTGAACAAATTCGTCCACGCTCGACGGGATGCTGGCGGGCGGCCCCAGGGGGTCGGCGAGCACGATGGCCACGCCGAGGTGCTTCTGGTACGGCACGAGGCCGCCCGAGGTGCGCAGGAACTCGATCCCCTCCCAGGTCGACATCCACGAGAGTGTTCCCCCGCCGTCGGCCTTGATGATCGCGCGGGCATCCTCCGCTGTGGCCGGCGGGGAAGGATTCCGCTCATCCGCTGCGCCGAGCGGCCGCCGCCTGCGGGAATGGAAGGCTCCCCGGGTGGCGATGAGGTACACGAGGAAGGCCAGCCAGAGAACCGAGGTCGCGATCGACACGTCGGTGTCGCCCCAGTTCAGTTGCACGTCGACCGGGTCGAGGTGCGCGAGCACGATGTAGAGGCCCGCGACCGCGACGTTGACCGATGCCCAGATGACGCTGAGCACCCACGCCCACCGGCGCCCGAGGCGCAGGCCGTTGGCCACGAGCAGAATCACGACCGTGTCGATGATGACCTCCACCCAGGGGCCATCCGTCGCCGCTGTTGGGCCGAACGGCCCATTGGTCGGCAGCAGCAGGGTCAGAATCTGGATGATGCCGAGCGCCAGGCCGGCGACAAAGGCCAGCAGCCTGCGTTCCCTGAGACTCGCCGATCGAATGCGGAACGAGCGAGTGACTGCCAACACCAGGATGACGGCGAATGCATGCTCGAGGTCGGCGATCGTGCCGATGAAGAGCAGTCCGATCGCCGCATAGGTCACCACGATGAGCCAGCCCCGCTGGCGCCACGGCGACGCGAAGAGGCCGACGCACGCCGCGAAACAGGCCATGGTGCCGCCGGATGGGCCGACGTCGAGCGTGCCGGCGAGACTCACGGCCCAGGGCCAGGGCAGAAGGTTCGCGGCCCACAGGCAGGCGGCCGTCGCCAAGATGGCGACGAGCTGGCCGACGACGAAGTAGAGGAGGGCGACGCGGGATCCGCGCTGCCACTCGAGAAGGCCCACCCAGAAGAAGCCCACGAGGGTGATCGGGTAACCCCACGGCGACATCACGACGAATGTGCCCGTGATGAGCGTCCACCATCGACCGTCCTGGAAGGCGGGAAGGCCGTAGGCGACCGACTCCCACCACGACTGCTGGGATGCCGCCATCCAGAAACCCTGGCCCACTATCCCGACGATGAGAACCACGGCGACGAGGACGAGTGTTGCTGGGATGCGCGTGGCAACGGTGCGAATGGACCATTTCATCTGCTCTCCCAACCCGACGACGGCGACCATCCCTCATAGTAAACGCGTGGGCGTTCGCCAGAACTTGTCAATGGCCTTTCTCCCACGCCCGATCTCGGCTGTACTCACTAGAGTCCGCTTCGCGCGAACCGATAACACCCTCGGTTCCGAACGAGTCGTCGACCGCTCCCAGCAGAATTCGGAACACCCCGCATCATGGAAACACCTCTGACATGGAACTGACCGCCGCGCTCGATCGACTCCGTCATACTCCTTTCCTTCTCGACGTCATTCGGGGCGCCGACGACCTTGCGTTGGTGGCCTCGCGCGCGGGCGGTCGCCAGGCCGTCGGCATCCTGCGCCGTGCCATCGACGACGACGAGAACCAGCTCGTTGCCATCGCCGCGGTGCACGCGCTCGGCCGCTTGTTCGACGACGAGGCCGATGATGTTCTGTCTGAATTGCTCTCGAACGACCGCGCATTCCTACGCGAGCATGCAGCGTGGGCGTTCGGTGGCCGACTTCCGCGATTGGATGCCGTGTCGCGACTCGTCGGCTGCGTCGTGCAGGCGGGCTTCACCGGAATGCTCGCCCAGCGCACGCTGCAGCAGTGGGCGGTCCCTGCGCCGGATCACGTCGCCCTCGCGCTCGAAGGTGCCCTCGTAGCCGAGACGCACGTGGGCGTGCGCACCCGGCTCGTCGAGACCCTCGGACTCGTCTCGGGAAGAGTTCCCGGCCGTGCCCTGCGTGAGATCGCGGCGAACACGGCAGAGCCCGCTGAAGTTCGCGTTGCTGCGATCGCGGGCCTCGGCGACCGTCACGGCGACGAGCGAGGCCTGAGGCTGGTACGCGAACTCGCGTCGGTCGACAGCGATTCCACAGCAACGGGCTCGCCCGCGATTGTCGACGCGGCGCGATTGGCCCTGATCGACCTGGGTGATTCGCCCGCCGCCATCCGGCTCGGCGACGGCCTGACTGTGGCCCAGCTGTTTCTTCATGCCGACATCGACCGCGGCCTGACGCGAGCCGGCGCGGGCGACAACGGGGGAGTGGCCACGCTGCTCGTGCACCTCGGCGACGCCCTCGCCCGGCGGGGCGGCATCCACCGCGTTCTCACGATGTCTCGGGGAGACGCCGGGGCCGCGGCCGACAGTCTGCTCGACCTCGCCCCGCGAACGTTCGCCGATCACGACTTCGTCCCCGTTCCCCTGCTGTCACAACCCGGCCCGCAGGCCCGCTCGTGGCACACCCGAGTCGCGGCGGAGCGCGGCATTCGCCGCGCACTCGTGGCGCTCGGCCCCGTCGATGTTCTTCACCTGCGGATGGCCGATGTCGGCAGCATGGCCGCGTCGAGCGTGGCCCGCGAGCTGGGCATCCCCGTGGTTTTCACGCTCGCCCCCGACCCGCACGGTGTGATCCGTGCTCTCGACGTGGCCGGGTCGCTGACCCCGGCGAACTTCGGCGATGTTGACGAACACGAGCACTACTGGTTCCGGCACAGGCTCGTGCAGCGCCTCGCGGCCGACGCCGAGCACATCGTGCTGTTCCCCCGGCCGGCGCTGCGTGACGAGCTGCAGGAGTTGCTCGGCATCGACATCGACGACTCGCCCGAGCGGTACACCGTTGTTCCCGAGGGCATCGACGTGGCCACCATCGACGCCGCACTCCTCGAGGTCGAATCGAGGAACACCCGAATCGATGACTCGCCGGCAGGCGAACTCGATGCGCTGATCGCCGCCCTGCCCGAACACCGCCGTTCTCTGCCGCTCGCACTGAGCGTCGGACGCCTGCACCGCGTCAAGGGCATGGCCACCATCGTCGAGGCGTGGGCGACCGATGCTGCGTTGTTCACGTCGTGCAACCTGGTGATCGTCGGCGGCGACCTGCTCGCGCCATCGCCCGACGAGCAATCGCAGCTCGACGCTATCGACCGTGTGCTGCGCGAGAACCCCCGCGCCGCCGACGGGCTCGTGCTGGCAGGGCACCGCCCCAACGACGTGGTGTCGCGCTGGCTCGCGCTGACGCGTCTCGGGTCGAAAGACCTCATCGGCGCCTCGGGCATCTACGTGTGCGGCAGCCTGAAAGAGGAGTTCGGCATCGCCATCCTGGAGGCTCTCGCCGCAGGGCTCGTCGTCGTGACCCCCGACGCGGGGGGACCTGCGACATATGTCGACGACGGCGTAACGGGCATCCTGGTCGATACCGGATCGGCCACCGGGGTGCGTCGCGGCATGACCGAGGCCCTGACGATCGCGGCGCAGAACGACCCCGAGCGCGTCGCGGCAGCCCGCGCAATCGTGAGGGATCGCTTCACCGTGCAGGCCATGGCCACGGCGCTCGAGCGCGTATATGCCACAGTCGCCGAGAACCGTCGCGTCGAGGGCATGGAGTTGTCGAGCGCGGGCGGAGCACCGTGACGCTGCTGGTCATCAGCCCCGATTACGCCTCGCACCTTCTTCCCCTCGCCACCCTGGCCACCGCCTGGCGTGACGCGGGAGATGACGTGGTGGTCGCATCCGGACCCGCGACGAGGTCGATCGTCGAATCTTTCGGGTTTCAGGCAACCGACCTGCGGCTCGGCCGCGGCTCCAACCCGGGAACGATCCGCGCCCAAGAGCAGCCGACCGGCGAGGACGACTCGCTGCGTGGTTTCTTCGACGCCACGAGACTCGGCATGGTCGCGACCCTCGACTATCAAGCATCGCAGCGAACGACCGATCTGCTGTGGCGGCCGCTCGAGACCGCAAGCGCGGTGCTCGCGGTGATCGACCGGGTGAAACCGGATGCGGTGGTCGTCGACCATCTCGCGTTCACCGCCCGTCTCGCGCTGCGGGCGGCGGGAATCCGGCATGCGGACGTGGTACTCGGGCATCCGACCGCACTGCCCATAGCCGACGAGGTATACGGCTATCCAACAAAGTGGCCGACGGCCTTCGATCCGAACGAAGCTGCGCTCGATCGACTGCGAGAGCGCTGCGGGCTCGTGCGCGACCGCTTCACCGAACAATGGAATGATGCCCTGTCGGTGTTGAACCCTGGCGCGACTTCCTCCGCTGATGCGTTCGCCCAGCACGGCGACACTCTGCTCTTCAACTACCCGGCCGAGTTGCACGACCCACAGCGAACCTCCATGCTTCCTGCACACGCGTTCCTCGGCTCGTCGGTGCGCGACGAGCCCGCCGACCTCGAGGTGGATGCGTGGCTGACCGGGGGAGGAGCGCCGATCGTCTATGTGAGCTTCGGCAGCTTCCTCTCGGTTCGCGCCGATGTGCTCGCCCGAGTCGCCGATGCTCTGAAGACACTGGATGTGCGCGTCGCGCTTGCCATCGGATCGGCCGATCGTCGCGAGTTGGGCGACCTGCCCGAGAAGTGGCTGGTGCGCGAGTTTCTGCCGCAGGTCACGCTGCTCAGACACTCGGTGCTCGCGGTGACCCATGGCGGCAACAACAGCGTGACCGAATCCGCGACGGCCGGCGTGCCGATGCTGGTTCTGCCGTTCTCGACAGACCAGTTCGCCGGCGCGCAGGCGATCGAATCGCGCGGCTACGGTCTGGCGCTCGCGCCGAACACCGCCTCTGTCGAAGAACTGAGTACCGCCGCCGGAAAGCTGCTCGCCGAATCGGAAATTCGCGACCGCAGCCGCATGCTCGGCAGCGAGTTGCGCGCGAGAACTGGCCAAACCAGGGCCCGCGAGGCTCTGTTGGCCTAGCTCGCGAACTGGGATACTGGGCGCATGCGCAGATTTCTCGTCTCCCTCGTGGCCAACGCGATCGCCCTGTGGCTCACCACGCTCATCGTCACAGGCGTCAAACTCGACCCGTTTCAAGACGACGCCCTCGGCGCGATCCTCTCGTATCTGTTCGTGGCCCTGATCTTCGGTGTCGTCAACGGCATCGTCGGCACGGCGATCCGCATCGTCGCGTTTCCGCTGTACATACTCACGCTCGGCCTGCTCTCGCTGGTGGTCAACGCGCTGCTGCTGATGCTCGCGGCCTGGTTCTCGCAGCTCTTCGGCTTCGGCCTCACCGTCGACGGCTTCTGGTGGGCGGTGCTTGGCGCCCTCGTGCTGGCCATTCTCTCGGCGATCATCGGCTCGATTCTGCGCCCCCTGGCCGGCCGCAGCAAAGACTGACCGACGGCCGAGAACGGCGTTCACCGCTCCACCCGTTCGGCGCGGTATTCGGTTGCCGTGCCCGCCGCGTCGCCCGAGAGAAACGGCGCGGCGTCGTCGATGAACTTCTCGACCCTCGGATCTGTCGACGCGTCGACCAGGCCCGCCGTTTCGCGATACGCGCCCAGATTGTGCGACGGAAACGCGTCGCCGGCCGGGATGGGCGCGTCGTCGTAGAGCGTGCGTCGAACGAGCACGCGGTCGTCTGCGGATGCCGTGTCGAGTCCGCCCAGCGCGGGCACGAGGTCTTCGGTGTGCGCGATGGTGAGCGTGGGTGCCGTGGTCTCGAGTTGGCCCACGGGCGAACCCAACGTCACCACGCCCTGCACGTTGTACTCTCCCGACTGCTCGAGTTGCACGGCGAGGAGTCCGCCCTGCGAGTAGCCCACCTCGAGCACGGGATCGCCCGGCTGGATGCCGGCGTCGCTCATCGCCTCGACGGCGGCGCGGTAGGAGGCTCCGTCGCCCGCGCTCATCGACTCGACGTTGCTCGTCATGTCGAACGCCTCGCCCGCAGGCATGGCGTTCATGTCGACGGTGCCCCCGAGGTAGACGATGTATGACGGAGCGCCCTCGTCGCCCCCGTACTTCTCGATTCTCATCTGCGGGCCCGTGCTGCTCGTCGCCGGCATCCGCGCGGCCAGGTCTCTGATGTTCGACGGTGCCGTGACGGGTGCGGTCGCGATGCGGGTCGTGCGAACCCCCGTCTCGACGAGCGGCCTTCGCCCCGTGTCGCCCGCAGCTCCAGCACCGCTGGCGACCCGGGAACCACCGGCGACCCCCGCTGCGGCCAGCACCAGGGCCGCCGCCTCCCTGATGCCGAACAGCCCGAGGCCGTCGTCGCCAACAAACGCGCCGGTGCCCGGGGCAACCCCGAGCATCCCCGCGATGATGTCGTCGCTCGCCGAGAAGAGAAGGCGCACGGCCGCCGCAGTGGCCGGGTTGTTGGCGAGTTCCGGATGCTCGCGCATCCATTCAGCGACATCGGCCGGGTTCTTCGGCGTGTCGGGCCACAGTGCCAGGCCGAGGAGAACCCCCGACCCGGCCGCAAGAAACGGGGAGCCGGCCAGAAGCAGGAACGGCGCCAGGTGCCCCAGCACATTGCCGAGCACGCCCGACGTGATGCGGATTCCGTCGAGCATCGCGTTCTCGACCATGCCGTAGGCCTCTGCCGCCAGGCGCAGCGACAGGTCGAGCTCTGCGGCCTCGCGCGACGCCCTCTCGAGGTCGTCGGCAGCCCGCAGCACCAGTGTCGACACGGTCGGTGCCTGCGCGGCGACCAGCGGATCGAGACAGACCTGCAGCCCTCTCAGCCGCACGGAGGCCGCAAGAAAATCGCTCTCGACCGACCTGAGCCGAAAGGCCGTGTTCGAGATCTCATCCGTCGACACGGCGAAGCTGCCCCCGCCGGAGACGACGAGTTCGTCGCCGTCGCCGGTCACGGGATGACGCCCACCGTGGCGATGGCACCGGCGAGCGTCGCCGAGATGTCGTCGAGGCTGGTCGACACCCGGCGCACGTCGGCCGCCATCCGCTCGCACCGCATGTCGAACGATCGACGGGCGAGACCCTGCCACCCCGGCGAATCGTCACGCATGACGGTCGGCAGCAGCTCGGTGCACAGCTCGACGCTGAGCCGCTCGACGGCGGCCCGGTCGTGCTCGAGCAGCGAAAGAACATGGTTGGAGAGGGGATTCGGAGAAAACGTCACGGCATCAGTGTCGCCACCCAGTGCGGATGCGCGAGCCCCGCGGCGGGCATCGGGGGAGTATCGCGGGAACACCGCTGGTGTGGAGGAGTGAAAACTGCACCAAGATAGAGGCATGCCCCGTGACGCGACCGAGATTCCTGTGGGAATCTTTCGAGTCTGCATGGTCTGCACGGGCAACATCTGCCGTTCTCCCATGGCCGAGATCGTGCTGCGCGACCTCGTGCAGCAGGCCGGTCTCGGCCATCGCGTCTCGGTCACGAGCGCCGGAACGGGCGACTGGCATGTCGGCGAGCAGGCCGACCCGCGAACCATCGCGGCCCTCGCGGATCGCGGTTTCGACGCATCCCAACACCGTGCCAAGCAGTTCGACTCGTCGTCGTTCGACGAACACGACCTGATCATCGCGCTCGACCGCACCCACGAGCGGGCCATCCGGTCGTGGGCGGCGAACGACTCCGACCGATCGAAGATCAGGCTGCTCACGAGTTTCGACACAGACCCGGGTCGTCAGCTCGACGTTCCCGACCCCTACTACGCCGACGCGGCCACGTTCGCCGCCGTTCTGGCGACCATCGAACGGGCCTGCTCGGCCGTCTTCGCGCAGCTCGAACCGGCGTTTCGCGCGCCGCAGACATCCACCCACGCCTGACCGACGCGGCCCGATGGCCGCCCAGCACTGGAGTTCTTTCGCCCTATGAGCGCCCTGTCCCCCCAGCCCCTCAGCCCCCTCGACGGCCGCTACGCGTCGGCCGTCTCCGAGCTGGGAGAGTTTCTCTCTGAGGCCGGGCTCAATCGCGCCCGCATTCAGGTCGAGGTCGAGTGGCTCATCTACCTCACCGATCACTCGCTCTTCGAATCGACCCCGATCGAGCTCGAGAAGCAGCGTCTGCTGCGGCAGCTCGCACCCGAGTTCGGAGACGAGGAGGTGGCAGAGTTGGGCGCCCTCGAGTCCACCACGAAGCACGATGTGAAGGCGGTCGAGTACTTCGTGCGCCGTCGGCTCACCGAGCTGGGGCTGACCGATATCGCCGAGCTCACCCACTTCGCGGCCACGAGCGAAGACATCAACAACCTCAGCTACGCGCTCGTCATCCGGGATGCCGTCACCGAGGTGTGGCTGCCCGCGTTCCGGGCGGTCATCGACGAGTTGCGCGCCCAGGCCGTTCAGTACCGCGACGACGCCATGCTCGCCCGCACCCACGGGCAGCCCGCCACCCCGACCACCATGGGCAAAGAGCTGGCCGTCACGGTCTACCGCCTCGAGCGCATCCGCACGCAGGTCGAGGCGGCCGAGTACCTCGGCAAGTTCTCTGGGGCCACGGGCACGTTCGCGGCGCACCTCTCGGCCGATGCCGACCTCGACTGGCAGGCCGTGTCGCGTGAATTCGTGACCTCGCTGGGTCTCACCTGGAATCCGCTCACCACCCAGATCGAGTCGCACGACTGGCAGGCCGAGCTCTACTCGAAGGTGGCCCACGGCAACCGCATCCTGCACAACCTCTGCACCGACGTGTGGACCTACATCTCGCTCGGCTACTTCACGCAGATTCCGGTGGCCGGCGCCACGGGGTCGTCGACGATGCCGCACAAGATCAACCCGATCAAGTTCGAGAACGCCGAGGCCAACCTCGAACTCTCGAGCGCCCTGCTCGACTCACTCGCGCAGACTCTCGTCACGAGCCGCCTGCAGCGCGACCTCACCGACTCGACCACGCAGCGCAACGTGGGCGTCGCCCTCGGCCACTCACTTCTCGCGCTGTCGAACATCACCGCCGGTCTCGGCCAGATCTCGCTCAACCGCGAGCTGCTCGCAGCCGACCTCGACACCAACTGGGAGGTCCTTGCGGAGGCCATCCAGACCGTCGTGCGCGCCGAGATCACCGCGGGACGATCGTCGATCACCGACCCCTACGCGCTTCTCAAAGAGCTCACGCGGGGCAAGCGCATCGGTGCGAGCGACCTGGCCGAGTTCGTCTCGGGCCTCGACATCGGCGATGCCGCCAAGCAGCGCCTGCTCGCCCTCACCCCGCACAGCTACGTCGGCATCTCATCGGTCCTGGTCGAGCACATCCTCTAGGCAGATCGACGAGGCCTCCCGCGGCGCCTCACGGCGTGCGCTGTAGCCTTG
>NZ_CAXVWM010000122.1:0-56910 GCF_964263775.1 Agreia sp.
GGTTTCTGTTTCTCGGCAATCGCGACCATTCGTAACACGCGCGACATCTCCAGGGCACCTTGGAAAGGCTCGTCAGGTCTGAGAGGCCCGACACCTACATACGGAGAAATTTGAGCGTCTGAATGACTATGAGAGCATTGCGTCGGAACGCGGGCCAGATGAGGAGCTGGATGAGCCAACACGCCAGCCACCCAGCGGCACCCCAGAAGATAGTGAGTACGTCGCCATTCGGCCGAATGAAAAGGTATGGCACTGCGAAGCAGGCCAATCCCGCGAGGCCGAATCCAACGATTGTTCTCAGGCCAGTGATGAACATGTCGCGTACTGGGGCGTCTGAAACCCGCGCGAGCCAAAGGAGGCCGATCGGCCATAAGGCCATGGTGCCCAGCGAGTACGCCCAGGCCACTCCGGTTACACCCCAGACCGAACCTACGAGGATCAATCCGATTAGGGCAGGCCTCGTGGCGAGGGAGAAGGAGAGTTGAGATTTCGTGAGCCCCTTGGATAGGAACACCCAGTACGTGGCGTAGCCCGCAGCCTGAAATGTACCTGCTACGCAAAGAATCTGGAATAGAGGTACGCTACCGCTCCACTGGTCTCCGAGAACTAACCTCACAAGCGGGTCCGCCAGCGCGCACCCGACCGAGAAGACGGCCATCACAACCTGCAGGACAACTGTCTGGCCCGCGATGAGATAGTCCCGGTATCGCGAAGCCTCATCTTGCAGGCGGGACAGCACCGGTAATGCCACGCGGCTCGCGGGCGCGTTTATCTGGTTCAGCGGAAGCAACAGAAGCTGAAATGCCCGGTTGTAGAGGCCTAGGGGTTCCGCGCCGAGACGAGCTCCGATGATCACAGAGTCGACATTTCGGCTCGCGTATACCAGCAATTGAGAAGCAAATAGGTTGAGCCCGAAGGACATCAAACCCCTCATGGGCGCAGCTCGGTGGTATCGGCCTGGTCGCCACCGAGAAAAAACAGCCATTCCAACGAGCAGCGTAAGACCCTGACCAATTTGCTGGCCAGCGAGCGCCCAGTATCCGGTGCCTAGAAGTGCCATGAGAATACCGACGCCCAGCCCGAGAGCCTGGGCGACGATCTCAATGAGGGACAGGGTGCCGAGTTTCAGGGTCCGGGTTAGGCCGGCACGAAATTGCGCGCTCATTCCGTTCAGGATGAAAGTGGACGACAAAGCGATCGAGAGAATCTGCAGCTTCGGCTCGCCGTAGAGGGCGGCGATGAGTGGTGAGAATGCGATCACCAACGCCGCGAAGAAGGTCCCTAGGCCGGTGCTGATCCAGAAGAGATTGTCTCGCTGATCTGACGTCAGGGTCTTGGCTTGAATCGACGCCGACGACAATCCGAAGTCGCGAACGAGTTCTCCGACACCGATGATCGCTAAGACCATTGCGATCAATCCGTAATCGCCGGGGCTGAGAAGTCGAGCGAGAACCGCCACTCCCAGGAGCTGGATCAACACGCGGGTGAGTTGACCGCCCATAGTGAACGCCGCACCGCGCGAAGCCGAAGCGCCTAGTCCTCGTTCCTTCCCCATCGAACTATGCACCGGCCGATGTGCTCGTAACGCATGAACTCGACGAAGTTGAGGCGGTCATCGCCACGTCATCCCCCAATGAAGTGCGGTCAAAAATGATCGGCCACGCACAGCGCATCTGGACTCGATCTTGATTCTGGACTCAACGACTTCGGTGACCTGAAGTGCTGTTACTGTAGCCGAGATTGCGCCAGCGGCGCGAAGGCCGAGTTGGATCCACGGATCGGATTCGGTTTGCCGCGTCATCGAACTATGTGAATATTGGCGGAGTCGCAGGAATACTCAAACGACAGGGGAATCGGTTTGGGATCGATCAATATCGTCCACTGGAATCCGTCAAGGCCTGTGTTTCGTGGTCGTCTGGGTAGGCTCATTCCAGTGCGTCGGCCCGTTAATAACTTCGGCGATCTTCTTGGGCCGATGATCGTCAACCGCATTCTGGAGTTGAACGACATCTCGGGCGTAGTGAGTCATGACGAATCTCGTCGGCTTGTCGCAGTCGGATCGATACTTCGGATGGCGCGGGATGGTGATGTGGTCTGGGGGACGGGCGCCAACGGGAAGTCGCTCGACGGAGTCTACGACTTCTCAACCCTTGACGTCCGGGCAGTGCGGGGGCCTCTTACTGCAGAATTTCTCGCCGGACTGGGTATTTCTTCCCCTGCCGTATATGGCGATCCGGGACTCTTGGTCGGAACCTTGTGGGGGCCGGAGTTCTGGAAGGATGATTTACCCGCGCGAGAGATCACCGTCATTCCTAATCTGAACGACTCGGCCGCGCTCGCCCAGGACCCACGCTATGTGAGTCCTCGGTCTGAGGTAACTGAGGTGATTAGATCCATCGCACGTAGCAGTTTCGTGACGGGGTCGTCTCTGCACGCCATCGTGGTGGCCGAATCCTTCGGTATTCCAGCTCGGTTGATCAAGGCTCAGAAGGAACCGGACTTCAAGTACCGCGACTACTACCTGGGCACCGGGCGAACCAATTTTCAGGCTGCCGGGTCAGTTGAAGAAGCAGTCGAGATGGGGGGAGAACAGCCTCCTGTGTGGAGCTCAGAGCCTTTGTTGAAGGCGTTCCCATTTGATCTATGGGGCGCCGACGCCGGTGCAAATGTCGCCTGAGATCACGTGCGGCTCACTAGTTCAAAAATGTCCATGAAACATGGAGTGGGGATCACAGCATGACGCAAGAGGCTCTGCGGCCAAGACGGGCAGGTTCAGGGGCTAAGGCTAAGCGGCCCCGGTATCTGCGCTGGGTAATAGGGGTTTTTGTTCTTCTGGTTCTCGCCTCTCTGCTTTGGGTTGGCGTTCGCGGATATTTAGCGAAAGGTGAACTCGAAGACGCTCTCAAACTTGCGGGACAGGCCCGAGAACAGATTGCGGAGGGCGATTCGCAGGGAGCTTATTCGTCCGCTCAATCTCTGGCGAAACATTCTCGAGCGGCTGCCGATCTCACGAGCGACCCTGTCTGGTGTGCCTACGAGCTCGTCCCTGTGCTCGGTGCAAATCTATCGGTGACACGAGTCTTAGCGTCGAGCGTCGACGACCTGTCCGAGGGAGTTCTTATCCCCCTCGCCGATCTGACGAGATCGATTTCGCTAGATGATCTCAAGCCGGTGGACGGAGGGATAGTTCTGCAGCCCTTCGTTGACTCCCAGCCCGTGATAGGCCAAGCGAACAGTCAGGTCCATGAGACTCTGGCCCAGATTCGCGGCGTGGATGCGTCCGGCCTCTTCGAACCGATTGAGCGAGCCAAGAACGATCTCGAGGGTGCGGTTTCGGATGTGGCGGCTGGCGTGGACGCAGTAGATAAGGCCGCTACCCTCATTCCATCTATGTTGGGGCAGGATTCCCCACGGAACTACCTTGTTCTTTTCCAAAACAATGCGGAACTGAGATCGTCTGGAGGTATACCCGGGGCGATGGCGCTAATTTCGACGTCGGGCGGTCGCATCAGCTTGGCGCAGCAGGCGTCGTCGCGCGACTTTGAAAAGTTCGATTCGCCGGTAATCGAGCTTCCTATTGAAACCCGGTCGTTGTACGGGAATCACACGGCTGAATACATTCAGGACGTGACCTTCACGCCTCAGTTCGAGTTAACCGGACAGATCGCACGCGAGATGTGGAAGAGACAATTCGGAGTGGAGGTGGACGGTGTCATCTCTCTCGACCCTGTGGCACTGTCCTACCTACTAGATGCAACAGGCCCCGTTGAGTTATCCAATGGTCAAAAATTGTCGAGTGACAATGCCGTGCGGCTGCTGCTGCAGGATGTCTACTCCATGTTCGAAGATCCAGCGGATCAAGATGCGTTTTTCGCTAATGCGGCCGCTTCGGTCTTTAACAAAGTTGCCAGCGGTGACCTGAACCCCACCAAACTGGTGAAGGCGCTGGGATCTGCCGCAGAAGAACGGCGACTTCTTGTCTGGAGTTCGCACGATGACGACGATGCGCTTCTTGAGGGAACTTCTCTATCAGGCGCGCTGCCGCTCAGTAGTTCAACCACCGAGGCCTTTGGCTTATATCTAAACGACGCCACTGCCGCGAAGATGGACAACTACCTGGACGTGAAAATATCAAAAGCTCAAAAAGTATGTCGATCCGACGGGCTTCCGAACTACTCGATTGTGGCGACTGTCACCAACACCGCGCCCGGAGATGCTGGTGCCACGCTACCGGAGTACGTTACGGGGGGAGGTGCGAGCGGAGTTCCGCCTGGAAGCATCCGCACCAACGTCACGGTTTATGGTCCGCCCGGATCCTTCAACTTGGGCGTACTGCGAGACAAGTCTGAGGTGGGATATCACCCCACGTCGGACTCGGGCTACACACTGAGTAATCTTCAGGTCGAGCTGGCGCCCGGCGAGAGCACCGTGCTGGAGTTTCAATTCCTGGGCGGAGACGCGCAGCCGAAGAAGATGGTTGTAGAACATACACCGCTTGTTTACAGCCTCGGAACATCGAACATTGATCTTGGCTGTGAAAGTGCCTTACAGTAGAAGTACCCTAATCTGGGGTAAATGCCCACTAGGGCTGCCAGTGTCGGGGAAAATCACAAACTATTTTGGGGGTAGTTTTATATGTTCAAAAAGATCCTTGCAACAGGCTTACTTGCAGTTCTCGCGGTATTCGCCGTTCCAGCAGCAGCGAACGCATACGAAGTGACCGACGGTTCCGATGTCACCACGACACCGGGAACTGCGGTCACCATGACGTTCTCCGGCTTCGGCGCAAACGAGCCCACCACCGCATCAGCACCCGACGCGGTAACGCTCGGAGTCGTCAAGGTTGTTTCGACGTTCTCCCGTGCGGCCAACGCTTCGGGAGTCGTGTCTTACTCGGTCACGGCATCCACGCCCGGTACCTACACGGTGACCGTGACCGGCGTCTCCGGCAAGGTGGCAGTGGGAACACTGACCGTTGTGCCTGCTGACTCAGGTGCCGGAAGCGGTTCGGGCGCAGACTCGAACGGTGCTCTGCCCAACACGGGTCTTGAGACCCCGATGCTGATCATCTGGGGTGCTGCCGGCGCTCTTGCTCTCGGTATCGCTCTGACCGTGGTTCTCACCATCGTTCGTCGCCAGAAAGCGTCGGTCTAGCAAATGCCTGGAAGGTGTCTTGAACTGACACTCGGATAGCTTCTAGTAGGCGTTTTACGCAGAATGCCCTCCGGCGAGAGCCGGGGGCATTCTGCGTGTGTGCCCTCAGCCACCGAAGAGGGGGTAGCGTCTCAGAGATTTTCACCATAAAGTGAGTATTATTCATTTTATGGGAAGTGATGATATGTCGAAGAACACAGCGACTACGCGGGTGCGTCGCCATCCGTGGAGGACAGCCGCCGTGATCGTCGGCGTGCTGGCGCTCGTCGGAGGTGGGTCGGCCACCGCCTACGCCATGCAGCTCGGGCACACGTGGGACGAGAAGACGGTCAAACTCGCGGACGCCTTCCCTGCCGATGAGGTGCGACCCGAGCCGCTGGCGCCCAGTGAGACCCACGTCGCCCAGAACATTCTCGTGCTCGGCTCTGATACCCGGGGTGACAGTAACACCACGATCGACGCCCTCGAAGGTCAGCGTTCCGACGCCATCATGGTCGTGCACATTCCGGCGGATCGCCAGCGGATCACCGTCATGTCCATCATGCGCGACAGCTGGGTCGACATTCCCGGCCACGGACAGGCGAAGATCAACGCGGCACTCTCTTTCGGAGGAGTACCGCTGGCCGTTCAGACGATCGAGGGCATGATCGGCACCCGCATCGATCACGTGGCCGTCGTCGACTTCACGGGCTTTCGCGGTGTCGCCGACGCGCTCGGCGGGGTAGACGTCTACAACTCCGTCGCTTTCGAGTCGTCGAAGATGCCCGGTCACTACTTCGAGCGCGGCATGCAGGTCATGAACGGCGACGAAGCGCTCGCTTTCGTTCGTGAGCGCTACGCCTTCGACGACGGAGACTTTCAGCGGGCCCGCAACCAGCAGGAGTTCGCGAAAGGGGTGATGAGCGAGTTCATGAACGCCGCCGTTCTCGCGAACCCCGCACGCATCGGCGGACTCGTATCGGCGATAGCGCCCTACCTGGTCGTCGATTCCGGATTCGACGCCGCCTACGTGGGGCAGTTGGCACTCGAGTTGCGCGACGTTACGCCGAGTGACGTGTCGTTCTTCACGGCTCCGACCAGTGGCACGGGAACGTCGAGCGACGGTCAGTCGATCGTCAACGTCGACTGGGATGCCTTCGCCGCAGTAAGGTCGGCCTTCGAGACCGACTCCGCCGACGGTTTCAGCGCCCTGACTGCGGCGAACTAGACGCCCGATAGGGCGGCGCGGCACAAACCGGGCACGGTGGCGGCAGTGGCCGCACGGGCGCGACTCGAGCTTACGGGCGGCCGAGGCCGATATAGGTCCAGCCCGCGGCGCGCCAAGCGGCCGCATCGAGGGTATTGCGACCGTCGATGATCGTGGCGGCCTTCACCAGTTGCCGTGCCCAGGCTGGGTCCATGTGGCGGAACTCGTCCCATTCCGTGACCAGCACGACCAGGTCGGCATCCCGCAGCGCGACGGCCGGGTCGGCCTCGTACGTGAGCTGCGGATGCACACGGCTGGCCGTGTGAATCGCCTCGGGGTCGGTCGCAACGACGTTGGCGCCGAGACCCTTCAGCTGCACCGCCACGTCGAGCGCCGGGCTGTCGCGAATGTCGTCGGAGTGCGGCTTGAATGCCAGACCGAGAACCGAGATCTTCTTGCCGTTGACCTGGCCTCCCAGCGCCTCGACGGCGAGGTCGACGACACGTTGGCGACGGCGCAGGTTGATGGCGTCGACCTCTTTGAGAAACGCCACGGATTCGCCGCGGCCGAGTTCTTCGGCGCGGGCAGTGAACGCACGGATGTCTTTGGGCAGGCAGCCGCCGCCGAAGCCGACGCCCGCCTTCAAGAACTTCCAGCCGATGCGGTCGTCGAGGCCGATCGCGGTCGACAGCTGTGTGACATCGGCTCCGGTGACCTCGGCGATCTCGGCCATCGCGTTGATGAATGAGATCTTGGTGGCGAGAAACGCGTTGGCCGAGACCTTGACGAGCTCGGCGGTCGCGTAGTCGGTGACCACCAGGGGCGTGTCCTTGCCGAGGGCCGTTTCGTAGACGCCGTCGAGGAGGGCCTTGGATGCCTCGGCCTGGCCGGGCTCGGGCGGCAACCCGTAGACGAGACGGTCGGGAGAGATCGTGTCCTGCACGGCAAAGCCCTCGCGCAGGAATTCGGGGTTCCAGGCGAGCATCGCCCCGGTGCCGCTGGCGGCGATCGTCGCGGCGAGGTCGGTTGCGGTGCCGACGGGAACGGTCGACTTGCCGACCACGAGGTCACCCTCGGAGAGGTAGGGGAGCAGCCCATCGAGGGCCGCGTTCACATACGTGAGGTCGGCGGCATAGCTGCCCTTCTTCTGTGGCGTTCCCACTGCGATGAAGTGCACCTGAGAACCGGCGGCGTCTGCCAGGTCGGTCGAAAAGCGCAGACGACCCGTGGCCGTGGCCGAGGTGAGGATCTCGGGAAGGCCCGGCTCGAAGAACGGCGCCTTGCCCGCAGCCAGCGCGTCGATTTTCGACTGGTCGATATCGATGCCGATCACGTCGTGACCCAATTCGGCCATCGAGGCGGCATGAACCGCGCCCAGGTAGCCGCATCCGATGACAGAGAGTTTCATTGTTCGCTTCCCCACGGAGCTGTGTTGTCGAAAGTTCAGCTCGTCATTCTCAGGGTATCCGGGAATTCAGCGCGACTCGGGAACACGAGCACGGTGATGCGTCGGATCACTCGTCCGCAGCGCGGTGGGGAAGCCAGGCCAGACGGCGATTGGCGAGGGAGCGGATCAATGGAGTGGTGTCGAGTTCCTGGTCGGGCATGGCCGACTCCGACACTTCGACGATCTCGCCGGGAAATAGCACCAACTGCACCACCGGGCCATTCCCGTCGACCACGACGGGAACGTCGATGATGACGACGCGACAGCGTTTGCGGGCGGCAGCCGAGAAATTGACGACAGCGTGCGCCACGTCGTCGGTGGTCACGAACGACTTGCCCTGGCACCGGATGAACTTCACGAGACCTCCCCTGTATTTTCTCGGGCCCTGTGCCCCGCCTGGGTTGTGGCGTTGCCTCAATCATGGCCGTCCCTCCCGGCCCATGTCGAATGCAGGATGCGTTCGAAGAATTCGACCCGCGATCCCGGTAGGCTCGCTGCGCGCGACCGAACGCGTTCGGCGAGAGAAAACAAGGTGACACCGATGACCGAAGCAACAGAACTCCGTCTGACCGAGACGGCGATTCCGGGGCTCGTCATCCTCGATCTGCCCGTGCACGGCGACAACCGCGGATGGTTCAAAGAGAACTGGCAGCGCGAGAAGATGGTGGCCTTGGGCCTGCCCGACTTCGGCCCGGTGCAGAACAACATCTCGTTCAACGGCAAGACCGGAACGACCCGGGGAATTCACGCAGAGCCGTGGGACAAGTACGTGTCGGTCGCGACCGGCCGCATCTTCGGAGCCTGGGTCGATCTGCGCGAGGGTGACACGTTCGGCGCCGTCGTCACCGTCGAACTCGACGCGGGCCGCGCCGTCTACGTGCCGCGCGGAGTCGGCAATTCGTATCAGACCCTCGAAGAGGACACGGCCTACACCTACCTGGTCAACGACCACTGGAGCCCGGCCGCCTCTTACACGTTCCTCAACCTCGCCGACGAGACCGCGAACATCCCGTGGCCGATCGCACTCGCCGACGTCGAGATCAGCGCCAAAGACCAGGCCCATCCGCGCCTGGCCGATGTCGTTCCCATGAAGGGAGCGCGGACCCTGGTTCTCGGTGCCGGCGGACAGCTCGGTCTCGCTCTGCGCGTCGAGTTCCCCGACGCCGAATACGTCTCGCGCGCCGACTTCGACGTCGCCGACCCGGCCAGCTACGCATCCCGGCACTGGGGCCACTACGACACGATCGTCAACGCCGCCGCATACACAAAGGTCGACGAGGCTGAGACGGCCACGGGCCGGGCGGATGCCTGGGCCGCGAACGTCTCGGCCGTCGCGTTGCTCGCATCGGTCGCCACCGCGAACCGGCTCACCCTCGTGCACATCTCGAGCGACTACGTCTTCGACGGAACCGCGGCCGAGCACCTCGAAGACGAGCCGTTCTCGCCGCTCGGCGTCTACGGGCAGACCAAGGCGGCCGCCGATGCGATCGTGTCTACCGTGCCCCGGCATTACATCGTGCGCACCAGTTGGGTCATCGGCGAGGGCAACAACTTCGTGCGCACCATGGCGTCGCTCGCAACGCGCGGGGTGGCGCCGAGCGTGGTGAACGACCAGATCGGGCGCCTGACGTTCACCACCGACCTGGCCGCAGGCATCCGGCACCTGTTGTCGGCGAAAGCCGAGTATGGAACGTACAACCTCACCAACGAGGGTGAGCCGCAGTCGTGGGCCGCGATCGCCGCCCGGGTCTACGAGCTCACGGGCCACTCGGGCGAGAAGGTCACAGGCATTTCGACGGCGGATTACTTCGCCGGCAAGTCCGCGGCACCGCGTCCGCTGGCGAGCGTGCTGCCCCTCGGCAAGCTCGCCGCAGTCGGGTTCGTTCCTCGTGACGGCGACGTGGCATTGACGCACTACCTGGCACCCTCGCACCGGTAGCGCCCCTGCACTCGGGCCCGAATATATTCCTTTCGGGCTATGTAAGTGCACGCCGCGCGAGGCATATATCGTCAGTCGCAGCTGGCAACCGGCTGTGGGTAGCCCGTGCATCCGAGCCATCGACGCCGCACTCGAGCCCCGCCCCCTAGAGTGAGAACAAGTCACCCCTAGTACCCGGTTGTCTTGCTGCCCTGCTCGGGCCCGATGGCCGAAGGGGGCCTCTGTGACTGACATAGCTAAACCGCGTATCACCTTCACCAAGACCAAGCCTGGAGGAGCGCGCACCAGCCCGACGAGCGAGTACTCGTCGCTTCTCAATACAGTGCGAGACGCCGGACTCCTTCGCCGCCGTAAAGGCTTCTACTACTCCATGTTCGGTGTGCTCATCGCGGCACTCGGCGGAGTCGGTGTCGGAATCATGCTCCTCGGCGACTCCTGGTTCCAACTGCTCATGGCCGCGGCCCTCGGAATCATCTTCACGCAATTCGCGTTTCTCGCCCACGAGGCCTCGCACCGCCAGGTCTTCACCTCGGGCAAGGCCAACGACATCGCCGGTCGCACCTTGGCCAACCTGTTCGTAGGCATCAGCTACTCCTGGTGGATGACGAAGCACTCGAGGCACCACGCCAACCCCAACGTGCTCGGCAAAGACCCCGACATCGAGCGCGACTTCATCTCGTTCATCCCCGAAGACGCGGCCAAGTCGCGCGGCCTCTACGCCTGGGCGACCAAGCGCCAGGGCTACATCTTCTTTCCCGTGTTGATGTTCGAGGGCCTCAACCTGCACATCCACGGGTTCCGCACGGTCTTCGGCCGCGGCAAGGTCGACAAGCGCTGGCTCGAGATCAGCATGCTCACGACGCGCATCGCGGCCTACGTGCTCGTCATCTTTCTGCTGCTCGAGCCCGGAATGGCCTTCGCCTTCATCGGCGTGCAGCTCGCCGTCTTCGGCGTCTACATGGGGGCGTCGTTCGCGCCGAACCACAAGGGAATGCCCACGCTGCCTCATGACAGCAAGGTGGACTTCTTGCGCCGCCAGGTGCTCACCTCGCGCAACATCCGAGGCGGGTTCGCGATGGACACGTTCATGGGCGGGCTCAACTACCAGGTCGAGCACCACCTCTTTCCGAACATGGCGCGCCCCAACCTCAAGAAGGCCCAGGCCATCGCCAAGGAGTACTGCCAGAAGCACGACATCCTCTACACCGAGACCGGTCTGAGGCAGTCGTACAGCATCGTCATCCGCTATCTCAACAAGGTAGGGCTCGCGGCCGGCGGCGACCCGTTCGACTGCCCGGCAGCCCAGGCCTTCGGCCGCTAGCTGCAGCGCTACCGCGCCCTGCAGCGACCCCCCCAGAGATGATCTCGCTGGCGAATGCGGTGGAGTATGACCCTTTCGGTCTCGGCCCAATCGAACATGACCATTTCGTACGTGATCCGCATGGGCAGGTAGCCGAGTCCGATGAGCGTGCGGTCTCGGCGTCGGTCTGCGCGGTACCTCTCCGAGCCCGTGTGGAACTCTCTGCTGTCACATTCGATGACGAAGCGGTCCCCGATGACGAGATCCACGCGCCCGACTCCTGAGATTCGTACCTGCACCGTGACGGGGATGCCGAGAGCGCGAAGCCTCATCCGAACGAGAGTCTCGGGGCCGGACTCACTTCGCCCGTTTGAGCGGCTGAGCGCTCGCTTACAGCGTCGAGGCAGCGTCGCGAATGCCGCCTCGAGTTCTCGCAGCGTGATGAGGCCCTTGTTCAGGGCCGAGTCGATCACCACGACCGCGTACTCCTCCGACTGGCATTGCACTGCGTCGGCGAGCGCGTCGGTCACCGATGAGACACCAGCCCGAGAACTGTCGCGGTGCTGACGCCAGTGAAGACAGATGGCCGGACGCGAGATCGAGGAGGGTCGAGGCGTTTCAGGTACATGCAGCCTGCTGCCTTTGGGTGGCATGGCCACATGAAGGGTGTTGTCTGGCGGAGTCCAGAGGTTCATGAGTCGCGTCGCCGAGAGCGATGTGGCGAGAGGAACAGGGTGACCGTCGACGAGAACCGCCTTCCGCGCACGTTTTTCCTGCAAACGAGCGACAGGCGCGCCGGGAGGAGCGCCATCCAGCCCATGGAGCGGTGGCGCTTGGGGGCTGCGCGTGCATAATAAGTAGGCGCTCACCCTTGTGAACGTGAACAACGTAGAGGTCTGGGACGCGTGGCACAGGAAACCGAGCCGGCGGCGAAGAAGTCGCGGGCGCCGAGCATGCACGATGTGGCGCGCCTCGCCGGTGTCAGCCATCAGACCGTCTCCCGCGTGATCAACGACCTGCCGAATATCCGCGACGAGACCAAGCAGCGTGTGCTCGATTCGATGGAGCAGTTGCAATACCGCCCCAACCGCGCGGCTCGTGCGCTGGTCACCTCTCGTTCCCGCACCATCGGCATCCTGTCTGCGTCGCGCACGATGTACGGCCCGGCCGCCAGCATCCAGGCCATCGAGGATGCCGCCAGTGAGGCCGGCTACTCGGTCACGACGGCCAACATCAACGGTTTCGAGTCCGGCTCGATCGTGAACGCCATCGATCGCCTGCTCGACCAGGCGATCGAGGGTCTCGTCGTGATCGCGCCGCAGCGCCGGGTGTTCGACACTCTGGCAGGCATGTCTTTGCGGCTGCCGATCGTCACGCTGCAGTCGACGGGAACCGGCAGCGACAGGTCGCTGTCGGTCGATCAGATCACGGGGGCGCGGCTCGCCACCAGACACCTGATCGAGCTGGGCCACCGCGCCATCTACCACCTCGCGGGCCCGCAGGACTGGATCGAGGCCGAAGCACGCATGACCGGCTTCCTCGACGAGATGAACGAGCAGGATGTGCCCACGACGGCGCCGATCCTGGGCGACTGGACCGCCGAATTCGGGTACTTCGCGGGCCGCGAGCTGCTGCGAGTGCGCGACTTCACGGCGATCTTCGCAGCGAACGACCAGATGGCACTGGGGCTGATGCACGCCATCCGCGACGCCTCGCTCGACGTGCCGGGCGACATCAGCATCGTCGGCTTCGACGACATTCCGGATGCCGCACACTTCTGGCCGCCGCTCACGACGATCCGGCAGGATTTCGTCGAGCTCGGCCGGCGGTGCATGGCGTTGCTGCTGGGCGGTCTCGAGGCGGGCGAAGAATACGCCGGGAGCATCCAGCCGACTCTCCTCGTGCGCGGATCGACCGCGCCGCCAGCGTCTCGGTAACGATCGTGACACTGTCGCACGAGGATGGTTGACACGGTCGTCTGCTGCGGGTCTATTATGAACACGCGTTGTGAACGTTCACAAGGAATGTGAATTCACACCACGCACGAAGCATGCGAACGAACCGGTCTCCGGGACGATGCCGGTTCGCGCACCACTGCAGACAACGACGTTTAGTGCACATTCGAAAGGAATTCACACAGTGAAAATGAAAACCCTCCTCGCCGGCGTTGCCGCCGGCGCGATGATCGTCGGTCTCTCCGCCTGTTCCGGCGGATCCGGAGGCTCCGGTGGCGGCGACGGCGGCGGAGACGGCGGCCTCATCGGCGTCGCGATGCCGACCAAGTCGAGTGAGCGCTGGATCCAGGACGGCGACGCCGTGAAGTCGCAGCTCGAAGACGCCGGCTTCACCGTCGACCTGCAGTACGCAGAAGACGACATCCCCACCCAGGTCTCGCAGATCGAGAACATGATCACCAAGGGCGCCAAAGCCCTGATCGTCGCATCGATCGACGGCACCACGCTCACGAGCGTGCTGCAGGATGCCGCTGACGCCGACATCCCCGTCATCGCCTACGACCGTCTCATCCGCGACACCGAGAACGTCGACTACTACGCGTCGTTCGACAACTTCAAGGTCGGCCAGCAGCAGGCTTGGTCGATGCTGAACGGCCTCGGTCTCACCGAGCTCGACGGAACACCCATCGAGGGCGCGCCGGCCGGCCCGTTCACCATCGAACTCTTCGCCGGTTCGCCCGACGACAACAACGCGACTTTCTTCTTCGACGGAGCGATGGAAGAGATCCAGCCCCTCATCGACAGCGGCGTTCTCGTCGTCGGCAGTGGCCAGACCGACTTCGAGCAGGTCGCAACCCTTCGTTGGGACGGCGAGGTCGCGCAGAGCCGCATGGAGGACATCCTGACCTCCACGTACTCCGACGGAACCAAGGTCAACGGCGTTCTCTCTCCCTACGACGGCCTGTCGCGAGGCATCATCTCGGCACTGACCGACGCGGGCTACACGGTGGGCGCCGAATGGCCCACGATCTCCGGCCAGGACGCCGAGCTCGACAGCGTCAAGGCCATCAACTCGGGCGAGCAGTACGCGACCATCTTCAAAGACACGCGTGAGCTCGCGAAGGTCGCCGTCGACATGGCGACCGCGATCCTGAACGACGAGAAGCCCGAGGTGAACAACACCGAAGACTACGACAACGGCTCCAAGGTCGTTCCCTCGTACCTGCTCGAGTCGCAGATCGTCGTGAAAGACAACATCACCGAGGTTCTGGTCGATTCCGGCTACTGGACCGAAGACGAGATCACGGGCTGACACCCGAAAAAGATGCCGGATGTTCCGGGCGCGCGACCCGACACGGTCACGCGCCCGGCGCATCCATTCTCTTCGTCGCCGCCCGAGGCGATGGGCAGTCTCACACCACAACCAGCAAGGAAGCAGGTTCGTACGATGACCGACACGGTCGACGCTCCTCTCAACATCCTCGAGATGCGGGGCATCACCAAGACGTTCCCCGGCGTCAAGGCGCTTCAAGACGTCACCATCGAGGTCGGCCGGGGCCAGGTTCACGCCATCTGCGGCGAGAACGGCGCCGGCAAGTCGACGCTCATGAAAGTTCTGTCGGGGGTCTACCCGTTCGGCACCTACTCGGGCGACATCGTCTTCGAGAACACGACGGTCGAATTCAAAGACATCCGCGACTCCGAGGCCGAGGGCATCGTCATCATCCACCAGGAGCTGGCGCTCAGCCCGTACCTCTCGATCGCCGAGAACATCTTTCTCAACAACGAGCAGCGCGGGGCCCTCGGCCTCATCGACTGGAACAAGACCAACGCCGAGGCGGCCAAGCTGCTCGCCCGGGTCGGCCTGCGCGAGAACCCGACCACCAAGATCATGGACATCGGAGTCGGCAAGCAGCAACTCGTCGAGATCGCGAAGGCGCTGTCGAAGCGCGTCAAGCTGCTCATCCTCGACGAGCCCACCGCGGCGCTCAACGACGAAGACAGCGACCATCTGCTGAACCTGATCCTGCACCTCAAAGAGCAGGGCATCACGGCCATCATCATCAGCCACAAGCTGAACGAGATCAAGAAGGTCGCCGACTCCGTCACGGTGATCCGTGACGGCAAGACGATCGAGACGATCAAGAAGAGCGACGTCACCGAAGAGCGCATCATCAAAGACATGGTGGGCCGCGACCTCGAACACCGCTATCCCGATCACACGCCGCACATCGGCGACGAGATCCTGCGCGTCGAAGACTGGACGGCCCACCACCCGCAAGACCCCGGCCGCGTGATGGTCGACAACGTCAACCTCACCGTGCGCCGCGGCGAGATCGTGGGCATCGCGGGCCTCATGGGCGCCGGCCGCACCGAGTTCGCGATGAGTCTGTTCGGCCGCAGCTACGGCTCGAAGATCAGCGGTCGCGTGTTCAAGAACGGCGCCGAGATCAAGACCCGCACGGTGTCGGAGGCCATCTCGAACGGCCTGGCATACGCGACAGAAGACCGCAAGACCTACGGCCTCAACCTCATCGACGACATCAAGCGCAACATCTCGATGGCCGCGCTGAACAAGCTCGAGAGGCTCGGTCTCGTCAACGACGGCCAGGAGTGGACCGTCGCGAACGAGTACCGCAAGAGCATGAACATCAAGTCGCCGACGGTGCTGGCGAAGACCGGCAAGCTGTCGGGCGGCAACCAGCAGAAGGTCGTTCTGTCGAAGTGGATCTACTCCGATCCCGACGTGCTGATTCTCGATGAGCCCACCCGCGGAATCGACGTGGGTGCGAAGTACGAGATCTACAGCATCATCAACAAGCTGGCCGCCGAGGGCAAGGGCGTGATCGTCATCTCGAGCGAGCTGCCCGAGCTGCTCGGCATCTGCGACCGCATCTATGCGCTCAGCGAGGGGCGCATCACCGGCGAGCTGCCGATCGAAGAAGCGAGCCCCGAGGCTCTGCTCAAACTCATGACCATGGAAAAGGCCCGCTAGCGCTCGCGCTGGTGGATAGAGGAGCACAACGACATGTCTGACCTCGAGACCAAACCCGCCGACGGCGTCGCGGCCGGCAGCCAGGTGAACCCGATTGAGAACAGGTTCACCGAACGGTTCAGCCACATTTTGAGCGACCTGGGCAAGAACGGCATCTTCATCGCCCTGATCCTGGTGGTCGTGCTGTTCAGCGTGCTGACCAACGGCATCCTGTTGCGGCCGCAGAACATCTCGAACCTGATCGTGCAGAACGGCTACATCCTCGTTCTCGCGATCGGCATGGTGATGGTCATCATCGCCGGCCACATCGACCTCTCGGTCGGATCGGTCGCCGCGTTCGTCGGCGCCGTCTCCGGCGTCTTCGCCGTTCAGTGGGGCCTGCCCTGGTGGCTGTCGATCGTGTTGTCGCTGCTGGTCGGAGCCCTCGTGGGGGTCTGGCAAGGCTTCTGGATCGCCTTCGTGGGCATACCCGCGTTCATCGTGACGCTCGCGGGCATGCTCATATTCCGGGGCCTGGCGCTCGTGGTGCTCGGCAACGCCAACATCGGCTCGTTCCCCACCGAGTACCGCGCTCTCGGCAACGGCTTTCTCAGCAACGTCTTCGGCGAACTCGAACTCGACCCGCTCACCCTCGGCGTCGCGGCGATCGCGATCATCGCGCTCGTCGTGCAGCAGTTCCGCACCCGCAAAGGCCGGTCGAGCTACGGCCAGGCCGTCGAGCCGCTCGTCTGGTTCGTCGCCAAGCTCGTACTCATCGCCGTGGCCATCGGATTCTTCGCCTACGCGCTCGCGAGCTACAAGGGCATTCCGATCACCCTGATCGTTCTCGCCGTGCTGGTGCTCGTCTACGGCATCGTGATGAACCGCTCGGTTTTCGGCCGGCACATCTACGCGATCGGCGGCAACCTGCACGCGGCCGAGTTGTCGGGCATCAAGACCCGCACCGTCACGTTCTGGCTGTTCGTCAACATGGGCTTCCTCGCCGCGCTCGCCGGCCTCATCTTCACCGCCCGGCTCAACCTCGCCGGCCCCAAGGCCGGTGACGGCTTCGAACTCGAGGCGATCTCGGCCGCCTTCATCGGTGGCGCGGCCGTGCAGGGCGGCGTCGGCACGATCGGCGGCGCCATCATCGGTGGTCTGATCATCGGTGTGCTGAACAACGGCATGTCGATCATGGGCATCGGCATCGAGTGGCAGCAGGCTGTGAAGGGCCTTGTTCTGCTCTTCGCCGTGGCCTTCGATGTCTACAACAAGCGCCGCTCCGGAGGACGTTGATCAGCCCCACGTCGCTTTCAGAAGCGTTCAGCCCGAGCCCGGGCGAGATCCACGTCGTCCTCGGCGTGGACTCGTCCGGGCTCGACGCCGTGCTTGCGAAGCTCGCGGGCGAAACTCCGTTCGCGCACGTGCGCCGGATCTCGTCGCTCACGCCCACCCTCGGCCTGGCCGACAACCTCTTTCTCGGCATCGAGCCGCGCCGTCGCTTCTTCGGCCTCCCCGGAATCGTCGACAATGCGGCGATGCGCAGGCGGGCGACCGCTCTACTGCGCAGGGTCGACGTCTACACGCCCGTGCCCACGCTCGCGGCGGAGCTCGACGGCGCGTCGCGTGTGCTCGTCGAAGTGGCCCGCGCACTCGCGCACGAATCGACGGTTCTCGCGCTCTTCGAGCCCGCCGCCGGGCTCACGGATGCCGCTGCAGACCGGGTCACGCGGGTGCTGCGCCGCCTCGCGAACGACGGAATCACGGTGGTCATCGCATCCCAGCGCCCGAGCTTCGCCCTCGAGATCGGCGACGTGGTGTCGGTGCTCTCGTCGGGGCTGTCAACGGGATCTATCGCGGCCGTGCTGCGGCCCGGCGACGGCCGGGTGGATGCCCGTGGCCGGCTCCTCGAGGCCATGGCCGACGGCGCGCCGGACAACGAGGGCGGCGCCGCCGGCAGCGCGCGACCTGCCGGGGCGGCCCAGTCGCCATCCGCACCCCTCGTCGAGATCGTGAACTGGAGCACGCTCGACGAGTTCGACCGCGTCACCCCGGTCGTCGTCGACGCGTCGCTGAGCGCGGCGGCGGGCGAGATCGTGGGGATCGCGGGCCTCGACGGCTCCAGCCGCAACGAGCTGCTGCTGAGTGTGTTCGGGCGCACCGCGGGCACAGTGCCCTCGGGGGCCGTGCTGCTCGAGGGGCTCGTGGTCGACACGAGCACCACGATGGCCGCGATCCGCACCGGCATCTTCGCGATCGTGACGGTGCAGCCCAAGTACCGCGTGCGCATCGTCGGAGGCATCTCTGCTGCCGCGACGCCGTCGATGCTGCCCGCGCTGATGAACACGGGGCTGGTGAGTCGAGACGACGAGCCGCATCCGGCCACTCCCGGTGCCCGCGCGCTGGATGCCGTGCGCCTGCGTGGCCGTGACGAAGAGTGGGTGCGCATCCACAGCCTGCTCGAACTGTTCCCGGCGTCGGAGCATCGGGTGCTGCTGCTCGTCGAGCCGACCCGCGAGCTCGACCCCGAGCAGCGTGCCGAGGTGTGGCGTCTGGTGGGTGAGATCGCGGCGGCGGGCAAGGCGGTGATCATGACCTCGGCCGACCTGAACGAGCTCTACGCTGTCAGCGACCGTATCGTGGCCATGGCCGGCGGCCGGGTCGTGGGCCAGGTGGGGCCCAGACGTAGCCGGGTCGAACTGCTCGGCCTGGTGGCGCCGCTCTAACGCAGGGCCCTGGCGGTGCCGTTGACGCTCAGGACGCGCCACGAGTCTCCGACCCACTCGATCGAGTTGATCGCGGCATTGTGAATGTGGGGAATCTCCTCGCCGAGGATCTCGGAGAGGACGAAGCGGATGATCGTGCCGTGGCAGACCGCGGCGATCGTCGCATCCGGCCCGTCGATGGGCAGACGCGTGTCTTTGATCTCGGCGATCGCGCGCATGCCCCGCTCGGTCACCGATTCGCGTCTCTCCACGTCGGGATACTCGGCATCCGGCTCGTCGGGCATGGGGCCCGACGCCACCGTTCCCTCGAAGCTGGCGTAGTCGCGTTCGATGAGGTCGTCGTAACTTGCCCCGAGCTCGATGTCGAGGATCTCGGCGATGATGCGCGCGGTGTCGCGGGCGCGCATCAGGGGCGACGAGACGATCGCCGAGAGGCCCTGGTCGGCGAGTACCGCTGCGGTCTCGACGGCCTGCGCGCGTCCGGTGGCGTTCAGGGGAATGTCGCTCGATCCCTGCAGGCGGTCATCACGATTCCAATCGGTCTGGCCGTGGCGGATGAGTTCGATGCGCATGAGAGGAGGAGCTTTCGTCGAGGGCGAGCGAGGGGCGATCCGGTGTCTCCCTGGGGCCCATCCTCCATGGTAGGCGGGCCGCTCGCCTCGCGCCCCGGCAGGCAGGAATGACACCGACTTGCGCGTTAACTTTCGCCTGACACAATGCAGTCATGACGAAGAAGATCACCACGGCGTTGACCGAACTCATCAAGGCCCTGGGCAAGCATGCAGAGATCGCTGCCACGCCCGATGCGTCTGTCTCGAAGACAGAGCGGGCGACCGTTCGCGTGCAGAAGGCGGCCACCGCCTACCTCTCGTCGCTGCCGGCGAAGAAGCGTATGACGAACCCGTTCATCGGCGTCGTCGACGACCGCATCGACGACACGCTGCGCGCGACGCTCGAGGCCGAGCGGGCCACGATCTCGAAGAAAGAGAAGAAGTCTTCGAAGTAGCCGAGCGCCCTGGCCGGATTCTCGCTAGACCGCGAAGAGCGCCTGCAGCCGCGCGATTCCCTCGGCAAGCGGCTCGTCGCCCAGCGCGTACGACAGGCGCAGAAACCCGCTCGGGCCGAACGCCTCACCCGGAACCGCGGCGACCTCGGCCTGGTCGAGAATGAGATCGGCCAGCTCGAGCGACGTGGTCGGCGTGACCCCGCCCCAGGAGCGGCCGAGCAGCCCGGTGACATCGGGGTACGCGTAGAACGCGCCCTCCGGCGTGGGGCAGACGATGCCCTCGATGGCATTGAGGCCCGCGACGATGGTCGTGCGACGGCGATCGAACGCCAGCCGCATCTCTTCGACCGCATCCTGCGGCCCGTTCAGCGCCTCGATGGCGGCCCGCTGCGAGATGTTCGAGACGTTGCTCGACAGGTGCGACTGCAGGTTCGCGGCGCCCAGGATGGCGTCGGCCGGGCCGACCATCCAGCCGACCCGCCATCCGGTCATGGCATACGTCTTGGCGACGCCGTTGACCAGGATCGTGCGGTCGGCCAGCGAGGGAACGGCCTCGACGATGGACAACGCGCGCACTTCGTCGTAGGTGAGGTTCTGGTAGATCTCGTCGCTGATGACCCAGAGCCCGTGCGCCTCGGCCCACTCGCCGATCGCCTTCGTCTCTTCGGGGGAGTACACGGCCCCGGTGGGGTTCGACGGCGACACGAACAGCAGCACCTTGGTGCGCTCGGTACGCGCGGCCTCGAGCTGCTCGACCGTGACGAGGTAGTTCTGGTCGCTGCCCGCGAAGACGTCGACGGGAACGCCGCCCGCGAGGCGGATGGCCTCGGGGTAGGTGGTCCAGTACGGGGTGGGCAGCAGCACCTCGTCGCCCGGATCGAGCAGCGTGGCGAAGCTCTGGTAGACGGCCTGCTTGCCGCCGTTGGTGACGATGACCTGCGAGGGCGAGACCTCGAGGCCCGAGTCGCGCAGCGTCTTCGCCGCGATCGCCTCGCGAAGCTCGGGCAGGCCCGCCGCGGGGGTGTACCTGTAGTTCTTCGGATCGAGCACCGCGCGAGACGCCGCCTCGACGATGTGCGCGGGCGTGGCGAAGTCGGGCTCGCCCGCCGCATAGCTGATCACAGGGCGGCCCTGTGCCTGAAGCGCTTTCGCCTTTCCGTCGACCTTGAGAGTCGCCGATTCGGCGATGGATGCGATGCGGTGCGAAATGCGGGTGAGTTCGGTCACGAGAGTCAAGCCTAGATGCAACCCCTTCGGCGAGTGGCCCATAATCTGTCGGTATGAGCGAAAACCAGCCCGACGCATTCGACGAGCAGAAGCCCGTCGCCGCGGTCGTCTACAACCCGATCAAGGTCGACGTCGACGAGCTTCGCGACGCCGTCGCGAGGCACGAGGGCCCGAACGGCTGGGGCGAGACGCTCTGGTTCGAGACGAGCGTCGACGACCCGGGGCAGGGTGTCACGGCCGAGGCCCTGGATGCCGGCGCCTCGATGGTTCTCGCGGCCGGCGGCGACGGAACGGTGCGCTCGGTCGCGGAGGCTCTGCTCGGAGGAGACGCCTCGCTCGCGCTGCTTCCGAGCGGAACGGGCAATCTGCTCGCCCGCAACCTCGAGCTCACCCTCAACGACCTCGACCACGCCGTGCAGACTGCGTTCTCGGGAGACGACCGCGCCATCGACGTCGGCCTCATCCAGGTGCGGCGCGAGAACTCGTCGGTCGAGAAGTTCGCCTTCGTCGTGATGGCCGGCCTCGGTATCGATGCGACGATGATCGCGAACACCGACGACGAGCTCAAGAAAAGGGTGGGCTGGCTCGCCTACGTCGGCGCGATCGGCAAGGCGCTGCGCGACAAGAACGAGCTGCGCATGCGCTACAACCTCGATGGGCAGGGCAATCATTCCGTTCGCGCGCACACGATCATCATCGGCAACTGCGGGTCGCTGCCGGCCAACATCCTGCTGCTTCCCGAGGCTGCCGTCGACGACGGGCTGTTCGACATCGTGATGCTGCGCCCCCAGGGTGTCGGGGGCTGGGTGCAGATCATCGTGAAGATCGTGTGGGAGAACGGGGTGCTGCGCCGCTCGGCCGTGGGCCGTCGCCTCGCCGGCCTTTCGAGAGAGGTGCGCGCGCTCAACTACGTCAAGGGCAAGGAGCTGGTCGTCAAGCTCGACCGCGCCCACGACATCGAGCTCGACGGCGACAGCTTCGGCACGGCGGTCGCGTTTCGCACCTGGGTCGATGCGGAGGCGCTGCGGGTGCGCATCCCGGCGTCTGCCACGCTCGAGGACCCGCAGGTCGAAGACGAGCCCGAGCAGCGGAGCTTGCCGGGCGAGCGCATCGAGGAAGGCGCTGACGCGGAGTCGGATCTCTTCGAGGCGTCGGGAGACGAGCTCTCATCGAACTGACGATCTCTGTCGTCATCCCGGTCAAAGACGACGGCGAACTGCTGAAGCGCTGTCTCGAGGCGATCGCCGAGCAGACACGTCGGCCCGACGAGATCGTGGTCGTCGACAACGGCTCGAGCGACGACAGCGCGCGGGTGGCGAGGGATGCCGGCGCCCGCGTCGTCTTCGTCGGCGGCGGCGGAATCCCCTCGGCCAGTGCGGCCGGCTACGACGCGGCCGCCTGCGCGGTCATCGCGAGGCTGGATGCCGATTGCCTACCCGGGCGCGACTGGCTCGAGCGTGTAGAACGGGCGTTCATCAGGCATCCGGATGCCGTGGCCGTCACGGGCGCGGCGCACTTCATCGACGGGCCGCGGCTGCTGCGGGCGCCGCTGGCGGCCTTCTACCTGGGTGCGTATTTCGGCACGGTGTACCTCGGCATGGGACACATTCCGCTGTTCGGATCGAACTTCGCGATGCGACGCTACGCCTGGCTGGCCGTGAGCGACGCGGTGCACCGCGGCGACGCGTTCGTGCACGACGACATGGACCTGTCGATGCACATCGGGCCGCGCCAGCGCATCCGCTATGTGCGCGGCCTCGGAATGGGCATCTCGATGCGCCCGCTGTTCGACGCGAGCGGCTTCGCGACCCGCATTCGCCGCGGGTTCCATTCGCTCGTGATCCACTGGCCGCACGACCTGCCGTGGCTGCGCTGGGCGCGTCGCCTGCTGCGCCTCGGCCCGTCGACTACAGCGTCGGGATGAGGTCGTCGAGGTAGTCGGCCGTGTCGTGCCAACCATCGACCGCGTGGCACTCTACGCCGAGCGCTTTCACCGGATAGTCGTTGCCGTTCACGTCGAGACGGTCTCCGACGAACAGCATGTCGTCGAGGGGGATGCCCGTGAGCTCGGCCAGTCGGGTCATGCCGTAGGCCTTGTCGATTCCTCGCCTGGTGATATCGACGGAGGTCGACCCGCCGCTGCGCACCTCGAGGTCGGGAAGCAGCGCCTGCGCCGCCTCGCGCAGAGTGTTCTTCTTGACGCCGTCGGCGTCCCAGGCTGTTTTCGCGGCGACGGGCGCGCCCTGACCGAGAGCCGAGAACGTGATCTGCGATCCGCGATCCTCGAGGATGGGGCCCCAGGTGTCCGACTCCCAGAAGCCGAGGCGCTTGGCCTCGGACTCGACGGCGGCCAGGGCGCGCTGCTTCTCGTCATCGGTGAGGTTCTGCGCGTAGACCTGGTTCCACGAGCCCTTCTCGAAGCGGTAGTACTGTGTGCCGCAGGTGGGCATCAGGTGCAACCGCCCGAGCGCCTCGGGGCTTGCGCCGGTGAGATTGTTGATCACCTGGGCGGTGAACTGGCCGTATTGACCGCCCGAGATGATGCACACCTCGACACGGTCGAGCAGCGTCACGAGCAGCTTCGCCATGCGCGGGTCGATCGCCGTCTTCGACGGAGCGAGGGTGTCGTCGAGATCGAAGGCGACGAGTCGGGGAGTCGAGGTCATAGCCGACGACCTACTGGCCCTGGAGCTGGTACTTCGCCTCGGTGTCGGCCTTCTGCGGCTTCCACCAGCTCTCGTTGTCGCGGTACCAGGCCACGGTGGAGGCGAGACCCGACTCGAAGTCGGAGTACTGCGGGCTCCAGCCGAGCTGCGTGCGCAGCTTGGTGGAGTCGATGGCGTAGCGCAGGTCGTGGCCGGGACGGTCGATGACATGGTCGTAGGCGTCTGAGGGCTGGCCGAGGGCCTCGAGGATGAGCTCGACGACCTGCTTGTTGTTCTTCTCGCCATCGGCGCCGATGAGGTAGGTCTCGCCGATCTCGCCCGTGTCGATGATCGTGAGCACGGCCGAGGAGTGGTCGTTGGCGTGGATCCAGTCGCGCACGTTCTCGCCCGCTCCATAGAGCTTGGGACGCTCGCCCGTGAGCACGTTCGTGATCTGGCGCGGGATGAACTTCTCGACGTGCTGGTAGGGACCGTAGTTGTTCGAGCAGTTCGAGATGGTGGCGCGCAGCCCGAACGAGCGCACCCAGGCGCGCACCAGCAGGTCGCTGCCGGCCTTGGTCGAGGAGTACGGCGACGACGGGTTGTACGGGGTCTGCTCGGTGAAGCGCTCCGGGTCGTCGAGTTCGAGGTCGCCGTAGACCTCGTCGGTCGAGATGTGGTGAAAGCGCACGTCGTGAGTGCGGGCCGCTTCGATGAGGGTGAACGTGCCGATGATGTTCGTGTCGAGGAACGGGCGCGGGTCGTGCAGCGAGTTGTCGTTGTGGCTCTCGGCGGCGTAGTGCACGACGACGTCGGAGTCTCTCACGAGGCCGTCGACCAGGGCCGCGTCGGCGATGTCGCCCTTGACGAATGCGAAGCGCTCGGGGTCGAGTCCGTCGAGCGATGCGAGGTTGCCGGCATAGGTGAGGTTGTCGAGCACCGTCACGTGGTCATCGGTGTTCTCGAGCACGTAGTGCACGAAATTCGAACCGATGAAACCGGCCCCACCGGTAACGAGAAGCTTGCGCACTGAGATCTCCTGAAGTCGACGAAAAGATTTCCCCATAGTAACCGGGGCCGTCTCCGGCCCGTCTGGGCACTGGCTTTACTCTCGTTCTGCTCTCGCCTACACTTGGTCGAGGTAGTTGAAGTCTGCCAAGCTTTTTCGTGCCCATTTTGGGTTCGAGGGTCTTGGTTCGCTTGAGCTCCGGGCTGATTCAGCCCGAAGGGTGGTGGCTCAATTGGTAGAGCAGCGGTCTCCAAAACCGCAGGTTGCAGGTTCGAGTCCTGTCCGCCCTGCTGATCGAATCCGGTAGCCCTCGCTGTTCGGCGGGGGAGAACGGATGCGATTGGGCCGGATGGCCGAATTGTGAAGGGTAACTACTTACGTGGCACGCAAAGTAATCGACGAACCGAGCGAAGACGTCGTCGAGAGCGCCAAAAAAGAGCGGGCGGCTCGCCGAAATCCGCTCGCCCGTATCGTGCTCTTCATCAAGCAGGTCTTTCAAGAGCTCAAGAAGGTCGTCACCCCGACGCGCAAAGAGCTGCTGAGCTACACCGCGGTCGTTCTTGTCTTCGTCATCATCATGATGGCGCTGGTATCGGGTCTCGACGCGGTGTTCGCCTGGCTTGCACTGATGGTCTTCGGAAACCCCGTCTAGACAAGAAGTACGAGTACGACCTGAACGGGTAGTACGGCCGGGCCCGCTGCAGAGCGCTGCTCGAGGCCTCATGCGCGGTGCGCAGAAATCAACGAATTGGAACGGATTTACGTGTCAGAGTCAGAGCGCGACGACGTCGATATCGTCGCAGCCGAAGAGACCCCCGCCCAGAGCTCCGCGGTGCGCGAGACGCCCGCCGACCTCGATGCGCTCCTCGAAGCGATCGACGCGAATCCCGACCCCGAAGCCGACGCGGTCGTCGATGACGCCCTCGACATCAGCGACGCCGATGAGGCGGCTGCTGCCCTCGATGTGCTCGAAGATCCCGACGCGGGCACTGTTCTCAACGGAGACGCCGACGACATCGCCACCGCGGTTGCCGAAGCCGAGGCGGAGGCCGACGCGATCGACGCCGAGGCTCAGCCCGAGGCATCCGGCGACGCAGCCGAGGGCGAAAGCGGCGACGCCGCCGAGGTCGACCCCTATGACGCGTTCCGCAAAGAACTCCGCACGCTGCCCGGCAAGTGGTACGTCATTCACAGCTACGCCGGCTTCGAGAAGCGCGTGAAGCAGAACATCGAGAGCCGCAAGACCTCGATGGGCATGGAGGACTTCGTCTTTCAGGTCGAGGTTCCGATGGAAGACGTCGTCGAGATCAAGAACGGCCAGCGCAAGCTCGTCACCCGAGTTCGCATCCCCGGCTATGTGCTCGTGCGCATGTTCTTGAACGAAGACAGCTGGAGCGTCGTGCGCCACACGCCCGGTGTCACCGGCTTCGTGGGCAACTCGCACAACCCGACGCCGCTGCGCTTCGAAGAGGCGTTCTCGATGCTGCAGTCGCTCGTGGTCGTCGCTGAGGTTCCGGTGGCCAAGGCCGCCGGCGGCAAGGGCGGCAAGGCCGTCTCGCGCTCGATTCCGGCCGAGGTCGACTTCGAGGTCGGCGAGACCATCACGATCAAGGAAGGCTCGTTCGCGGGCCTGCCCGGTTCGATCAGCGAGATCAAGCCCGAGAGCGGCAAGCTCACCGTGCTCGTGTCGCTGTTCGAGCGCGAGACTCCCGTCGAGCTCAGCTTCGACCAGGTCACCAAGCTCTAGCACCGCGCTGGTCACAGTCGCGCTGGTCGAGTAGCCGCTTGCGGCGTATCGAAACCACATCGAGCCCGTCGTTCATTCGGCGGGCTCGTGTGCGTTTTTTCGAAGTAGCCAGGTTCCTCGGCTCCTGCGTGTAATTCTCCGCCCGCACTGCCGCATCAGGCACTGCGGCGACGCCCGTCGTCTGCCGCCACGGCGAACAGCTCGGGCGTGAGCCCCACAAGCAGCGTGCCGGGCTCCAGCCCGAGGGCACCCGCGATCCGAACCAGCGAGTGAACGCTCGGCATGGCGCGCCCGTTCTCGAACGCCCGAATGTTCGACGAGTCGATTCCGCTGCCCGCCGCCAGTTGGTCCTGAGTTAGGGCTACTCGAAGCCGGTTCTCGACAATCAGACGCCCGACGTGGGCGGCAGCGTCTGACGGAACTCGAGGCATCCACCAAGCCTGTAAGTGCCCGGGCGTGTGTACCAGAGTCAAAGTCACCGGGTACTTGTACTCTCGTAGGTATGCCAACAGGGGATACCGAAGCCGGAAGGCTGATCAAGTCGCGTCAACGGGTCTCTGACCACGGAGAGGTGTTCACGCCGGACTGGCTCGTGCAAGACATGCTCGACCTCGTCCACAGCGAGACCGAGCGCATCGACTCGCGGTTTCTCGAGCCGGCCTGCGGTTCGGGCAACTTCCTCATTCCGGTGCTCGAGCGCAAATTTGCCGCGGTGCAGGCCCGCTATGCGCAAAGCGACTTCGAGAAGCGCCACTACGCACTCTTCGCCCTCATGTGCGTCTACGGCATCGAGCTGCTCGCCGACAACGTGGCCGAGTGCCGTGAGAACCTGCTCGTTGCGTTCGTGAAGTTTGTTGGACCTCGCGTCGGCGACGAATGGCCGGAAGCCGCCCGTTCAGTATTGGCCGTCAACATCGTTAACGGCGACGCGCTCAAGTTGACGACGGCAGACGGTGACCCGATCACTTTTCCCGAGTGGGGCTACCTCGGCCGCGGCAGATATCAGCGGCGCGATTTTCGTTACGACAGCCTCAAGCAGCGTTCGCTGGCATCTCGACGGAATGGTACGCATTTCGAAGAACACGAGATCTTCACACCGCTGCGCACCTACCCCGCGACGACGGTGCGGGAGCTCACCGCATGAGTTCGACCGAATTCGCCACACAGGCACCCTTCGAGCTACGCAGTCACAATCCCGACGTGCTCACCTGCATCGCGAATTTGTCCAACGACGAGGTGTTCACCCCGCCACAGCTGGCGAATCAGATGCTCGACAGCCTCGAGGTGGCCTGGTCTGAGGCGAACAACGGCGCGAGCATCTGGTCCGACCCGACCGTAACCTTCCTCGACCCGTTCGCGAAGTCGGGGGTCTTCCTTCGCGAGATCGTGTCTCGTCTCAACGCCGGGCTGAAATCTCAGATTCCAGACCTTAACGAGCGCGTCGATCACATCCTCGCCAAGCAGGTCTATGGCATCGGAATCACCCGTCTCACGAGCCTGCTCGCGCGTCGCAGCGTGTATTGCTCGAAGGATGCGACGGGCGAGCACTCGATCGCGACGAGCTTCGATCGCGACTGGGGCAACATCTGGTTCGAGCGCACCGAGCACACGTGGGCTGGCGACAAATGCGCTTACTGCGGTGCGGCAAGGTCCGAGTATGCCCGCTCTGATCAGCTAGAAACGCACGCGTACGCCTTCATACATACTCGCGACGTCAAGAAGCGAATCCAGGAAATCTTTGGAGTCGGCATGCAATTCGACGTAGTCATCGGGAACCCCCCGTACCAGCTTGATGATGGTGGCCATAACAACTCGGCTGCACCGATTTATCAGCATTTCGTCGATGCGGCAATCGCTCTTGATCCGCGGTTCGTTGTGATGGTGACGCCCTCAAGGTGGTTCACCGGCGGCCGCGGTCTGGATAAGTATCGCGAAAGGATGCTTGCATCTCGCCGCCTGCGTCACTTGGTCGACTATCCCAAGTTGTATGACGCGTTTCCCGGCGTAAAGATCCGCGGTGGAATCTCGTACTTTCTGCGGGATCGGGACTATGACGGTGCTTGCGTGATTCAGACGATGTGGGATGGCGAACCTTTGGGCGAGCCCGTGGCCCGCTACCTTGACGAGTTCGACGTCCTCGTGCGGCGTAATGAGGCAATCTCCATCTTGAAGAAGGTGCGCGCACGCGAGGAACCAACTCTCGAGTCAGTCATCTCTGCGGGTAAACCGTTCGGGCTTCGCACGTTCTTTCATGGGCAGGCGTCGCAAAAAGGTTTGAATGATCCAGTCAAGCTCTACGGCTCGCAAAAGATAACTTGGGTCGAGCGGTCCGTGATCCATCAGAATTCCGCTTGGATCGATGACTGGAAGGTCTTGATGACAGCGGTGCAAGGGACAAGCGCGGCCGTAGAAACCAAATTTTTAAGCAAGCCGATCGTCGCGCCCCCGGGCTCGGCGTGCACGGAGACCTACCTCGTCGCAGCAGCCTTCGCGACGGAGAACCAAGCGAGAATGTTTGCGAGTTTTTTGCGGTCTAGATTCGTGCGGTTCCTCGTCTCGTTGCGCAAGGCGACACAGCACGCGAACCGAGACGTGTACTCATTCGTTCCGGTTCTTGACTTCGAGGTCGAATGGTCCGACGCGGCGCTGTATGACCGGTACGAGTTGTCGGGCGAGGAGATCGCCTTCGTGGAGTCACAGATCGCGGCGCACGACGACAAAACGGGCGTGGCTAACAGCCATGGGTAAGTCGGACGACGAACTGTTCGCGCCGAAAATTGCAGCTCGCCTTCGGATCTATGCGTACACAATCGACGACGACGCCCACGCGGGACTGCTGAAGGTCGGTCACACAACGCAGAACGTGAAGACGCGGGTCGCACAGCAGCTCAAGACGGCGGCCATCCAGAACTTCGAGATCGTGCTCGACGAGCCGGCCGACAGGGACGACGGAACTATCTTTCGGGACTTCGATGTTCGCGCCAGGCTCAAGGAGAAGGGCTTCGGCAACCCGATGCTCGAGTGGATGGAGTGCACCGTCGACGACGTGCGCGGCGTCATCGCCGAGCTGCGCTCAGGCCAGAGCTACTCGGGCTCGCACCACGCCGATTTCCCGTTGCGCACAGAGCAGCGCGCGGCCGTCGACAAGACCTACGAGTACTTCCAGTCGATCTGGGCCGAGGACTCCGACGCGGTTCCCGAGTTTCTCTGGAACGCGAAGATGCGTTTCGGCAAGACCTTCACCGCGTATCAGTTCGCCAAGCGCCTCGAGGCGAAGCGAATTCTCGTCATCACGTTCAAGCCGGCCGTCGAGGATGCCTGGGAGACCGACCTCAAGTCTCACGTCGACTTCGACGGCTGGCAGTACCTGTCTCGGGCGACCGGGGGAGAGCCGGAAGCGGTCGATCCTGACCAGCCGCTGGTCTTCTTCGGCTCATTCCAAGACCTGATGGGCCGTGACGCGGCTGGCAACTTCAAGCCGAAACACCGCTGGCTCACCGAGGTGATGTGGGATGTCGTGATCTTCGACGAGTACCACTTCGGCGCGTGGCGCGACACGGCGAAGGAGCTGTTCGAGGGTGAAGACGACGCCGTTCGCAAAAAGGAAGCGGCTCTCGAGTTCTCGCCGGCCGAGGAGACCTTCGCTGAGGAGCTCGAGGAACGCGGCAGCGACGAGGACGCCTTCGTGCCGATCAAGGCGCGCTCGTACCTCTACCTCTCGGGCACTCCCTTCAAGGTGTTGCGCGAGGGACGCTTCATCGAGGAGCAGATCTTCAACTGGACCTACAGCGACGAACAGCGAGCCAAGGCCGAGTACTCCGAGCAGCATCCAGCTGAGCCCAACCCCTACGCGTCACTGCCCGAGATGCGCCTGCTCACCTACCAGATGCCCGAGGAACTCGTCGCGATCGCCAGCCAGGGCGAGTTCGATGAGTTCGACCTCAACGCCTTCTTCGAGGCGAAAGGCGTGGGCGTCGATGCGCAGTTCACCTACAAAGACGACGTGCAAAAGTGGCTCGACATCATCCGCGGCAATTACGCGCCGACGCAGGTCGACGCGCTCAAGGCAGGCACCCGGCCGCCGTTTCCTTACTCCGACACACGCCTGCTGCCCTACCTGCAGCACTCGCTCTGGATGCTGCCGCGAACGTCATCCTGCGCCGCCATGGCCAATCTGCTGGCCGAGCCGCAGAACGCCTTCTGGCGCGACTACGCGGTCGTGAACGTGTCGGCGCCCGGCGTCGGCGTGGGGCTGGATGCGCTGCCGCCGGTGCGCGACGCGATCAAGAGCGGGTTCGACACCAAGACGATCACTCTGACGGTCGGCAAGCTGACCACCGGGGTGACCGTTCCGCAGTGGTCGTCGATCTTGATGCTGCGCAACCTGCAAGCGCCGGAGACCTACTTCCAGGCGGCCTTCCGGGTGCAGTCGCCCTGGGCCATCCGCAACCCGAACGGTGATGACCCGAACGAAGAAGCGATCCTGAAGCCCGTGTGCTTCGTCTTCGACTTCGCCCCGACCCGAGCGCTGCGACAGATCAGCGAGTACGCCCGGGGACTCTCGCCAGAGACCCCGAATCCCGAGCGGGCGGTCGAAGAACTCGTCGCATTCCTCCCGGTGCTGGCGTACGACGGATCGAACATGACCCAGGTCGACGCGGCCGGCATCCTCGACATCGCGATGGCCGGAACGTCCGCCACACTCCTCGCACGCAAGTGGGAGTCGGCGATCCTCGTCAACGTCGACAACAACACGCTCAAGAAGATCATGGACTCCCAAGCGGCGATGGATGCCGTGATGAACATCGAGGGCTTCCGGGCGCTCGGCTCGAGCGTGTTCGAGACCGTCGTGAACAAGAGCGAAGCCGTGGGCAAGACCAAGAAAGAGAAGGGCGACGACATCACCCCGGGCGAGAAGAAGTCGCTGTCAGAGGAGGAGAAGGAGTACAAGTCGAAGCGCAAGCAGATCCAGGAGAAGCTGATCAAGTTCGCCACGCGCATCCCGGCCTTCATGTACCTGACGGACTATCGCGAGAACACGCTCTACGACGTCATCACGAAGATCGAGCCCGGACTTTTTCAAGCTGTTACCGGACTCACGGTCGCCGACTTCAACCTGCTCGTCTCGCTCGGAGTGTTCAACGCGGGGCACATGAACCAGGCGGTGTTCGCCTTCCGGCGCTACGAGGACGCCTCGCTCGCATATACCGGCATCGAGTCGCACGAAGGTCTCCGACGCTACGGACTGTTCGACACCGTGGTCGCCGTCGAGCGGGCAGCCGGCTGAGAACTTCTAATTGGAACGCGCCCGCTAGAACGGCGGCGGATCGGGCTTCGCGACGTACCCGGTGGGGCTCGTCCACTGGATGGTGCGCGACTCGTCTTGTGTGATCGCCCACCCCGTCTGATGTTTGACGCGGTGGTGCTTGCGACACAGGTGCGACAGATTCGTGAGTTTCGTTCTGCCCTCGAATTGTCTGTCGACGGTGTGGTCGAGGTCGCAGTTCTGGGCGCGTCTGCCACACCCGGGGAAGGTGCAGGTCTCGTCGATCAGTTGCCGCATGCGCCGCAGGCCCTGGGGAATGTGCCTCGTGGGCTGGTCGATGTCGAGGATCGCGCCGGAGACCGGATCGGTGAGCACGCGGAAGAAAGAGCTCGCCTCATCGACGAGCTGCCTGGCCGTCTCAGCGTCGATGGGGCCGTAGCCCTCGAGGCTCGCGGGCTGTTCGGAGAGCCCGAAGAGACTGAGCATGGGCACGAGCACGCCCACCCGCACCCCGACCGGCGCGGAGCTGCCGACCCCGGTCATCCATTCGCCGAAGATGTCTGCCCGCAGCTGCGCCATCGTGCGGTCTTCTGCGGGTGCGGCGACGAGGGCGAGGGCTTCGGCATCGAGCCGCACAATCGCTGCGGTGGCGACCTGGGCGGGGAGGTAGGCGCTGACCCACGCCATGCCGTCTATGTCGGGCTCGAACACGACGCGGCGCGTGGCCTTCTCGGTCTCGTGCCTGTCGGCCGCGGTCTCGGCGACCAGGGTCTCGCGCAGCCTGCGCGCGTGTGAACGGAACCGCGCGGGCGCCATTCGGCCCGCGGGCTCGGCCAGCGCTGAATCGAACGCGGCGAACGTCGAGGCGTCGCCGTCGGGCAGGGTGGATGCGAACTCGGCGACCGCACGGGCGTTGGCGGCGGAGATCTCGCCCCAGCGGAACTTCTGCCACACGTCGGGAGTGCGGGAGATCATGACGGCGGCCTGATGGTCGTGGGCCCGAATGGTGTTCTCTGACACTGCGAGCCTCACGGCCAGGTCGGCGACTGCGGCCCGCTCGGCGAACTGCACGTGATCGCGGTTCGATCGCGAGGCGTGGTCGCCGATGTAGACCTCAGGATTCTCGCGAGCCTCGTGCAGCACCTCGTGCACGGCGACGATCGTCGCCGCATGGTGGGAGTTGACGGCACGCTGCTCGTACTGCGCCGCCGCGAGTGCGTTATCGATGCGCACCTCGGGCCGGCTCTGCTGCGAGTAGTAGCCGAGTGTCTCCATGTCTCTAATTCAATACGCAGCCACCGACACTGGTGCGGCCGGGCATCTCGAGAACGCGCGGCCCCTCGGCCGGGCCGGGCCGCACTTTCGCCCCGGGCATCCATCGCGTATGCTTGGAGGGTTGTCCTCATACCGGCGCGCCCTCTGACGCGCTGACGAAGTCGGCCACAGACCGCGTTCACCGAACGGCGGGAGAGCTGGCCAATCAGGGCGAGCTCGACACATAAAAGGAAGAGAAGAAGAATGGCACCGAAGAAGAAGGTTACCGGTCTGATCAAGCTTCAGATCAAGGCCGGCGCCGCCAACCCCGCACCGCCCATCGGGCCGGCGCTCGGACAGCACGGCGTCAACATCATGGAGTTCTGCAAGCAGTACAACGCGGCGACCGAGGCCCAGCGCGGCAACGTCATCCCGGTTGAGATCACCGTGTACGAAGATCGTTCGTTCACGTTCATCCTGAAGACGCCCCCCGCAGCCGAGCTCATCAAGAAGGCAGCCGGCGTCGCCAAGGGATCGGGAACGCCGCACACCGTCAAGGTTGCGAAGCTGACCCAGGCCCAGGTGCGCGAGATCGCCGAGACCAAGATGGCCGACCTCAACGCCAACGACGTCGAGGCCGCATCGAAGATCATCGCCGGCACCGCTCGCTCCATGGGCATCACGGTCGAGGCCTGACCTCACCGTTTCACCGCACGACGTGGGAGAGCCAGCCAGGCTCACGTAAACCACACTCTCAGATTCAGGAGAATCGCATAATGGCAAAGAACTCCAAGGCCTACAAGGCCGCGGCAGCAAAGATCGAAGAGGGCAAGGTCTACTCGCCCACCGAGGCAGTGGCCCTGGCCCGCGAGACCGGCTCCGCCAAATTCGACAGCACCGTCGAGGTTGCACTCAAGCTCGGCGTCGACCCCCGCAAGGCCGACCAGATGGTTCGCGGCACCGTGATTCTTCCTCACGGCACCGGCAAGACCGCCCGCGTCATCGTTTTCGCGACGGGCCCCGCCGCCGAAGCCGCCATCGCGGCCGGCGCCGACGAGGTCGGTGGCGACGAGCTGATCGAGAAGGTGGCCGCCGGCTACACGAGTTTCGACTCGGCCGTCTCCACCCCCGAGCTCATGGGCAAGGTCGGTCGTCTCGGAAAGGTGCTCGGCCCCCGCGGCCTCATGCCCAACCCGAAGACCGGCACCGTGACGCCCGACGTCGCCAAGGCCGTCAACGAGATCAAGGGCGGAAAGATCGAGTTCCGCGTCGACAAGCACTCGAACGTGCACTTCGTCGCCGGCAAGGCCTCGTTCTCTGAAGACCAGCTCACCGACAACATCAAGGCCGCCCTCGAAGAGGTCGTGCGGTTGAAGCCGTCGTCCTCCAAGGGCCGCTACATCCACAAGGGCACGGTCTCCACGACGTTCGGCCCGGGCATCCCGCTCGACGTCAACGCCATCTAGGCTCAGCGCTTCTGAACGGCCGCTCTCGCATCGCGAGGGCGGCCGTTCTGCGTTCGCGGCCCGAAACAGTGCAGCAGCGGCGCGGTATCCTGGCCGGATGGCTACTTCTGTGCGGCGCGGCGTCGCCGCTGACAGCGAGGTGCTCGCGCGGGTGGCGGCCGTCACCTTTCCGCTCGCGTGTCCTCAGCACACCACCGACGAGGCCAAGGCCGCCTTCATCGCGACCCACCTCAGCCGAACGAGCTTCGACGGCTACCTCGCAGACCCGGCCCGCGACATTCTGATCGCCGAGATCGAGGGCGAGGCGGTGGGTTATACGATGCTGGTGTTCGCCGAGCCGTCCGATCCGGTGGTGTCACAGGCCCTGACGACGCGGCCCTCGATCGAACTGAGCAAGTTCTATGTGATGCCGGGCCACCACGGCCAGGGCGTCGCCGCCGATCTCATGGCCGAGACGCTCACCCTGTCGCGGCGCCGAGGGGCGGCCGCAGTGTGGCTCGGTGTCAACGAGGAGAACGCTCGCGCCAATCGGTTCTACGAGAAGAACGGCTTCGTAAGAGTCGGCACGAAGCGCTTTCTCGTGGGCGACACCTACGAAGACGACTTCGTGCGCGAGCTGGTGCTCGACGCCCCGGCGGGTTGAGAAACGGGTAGCTACCAGGCAAACGCGACGGCCTACGCCACGAGCTCGAACAGCACCCGCCCGGTCTCGATCGTGGCCTCGACCAGGCGCACGCGCACACGATCGCCGGGCGTCAGGCTGCCCGTGCACTCGGCATCGACCGCGGGATCGATGAGCTGAACCACGCCGCCACCGTCTTTCGCCGCGATGACCGCCGCATCGAAGAGCTCGCCGATGCGAGCCGAGAGCAGCGCCGCCTCTACGGCCGCCACAGCCCTGTTGTCGAGTTGCGAGGCTCGCGAATCGGATGCAGACATGATCTTGGGCAGGGATGCGAGGGCATCGCGCGCCCACTGCGGCGGGGCCTCGCCCGCGCTCAACGCCTCGCACACCACGAGGGTGAAGCGATCGACCAGTCGCCGGAGCGGCGCGGTGGTGTGCGCGTAGGGTGCCGCGACCGCCGCTTGGATCGCCTGATCGGGCACCTCGCCGTCGAAAGCCGTGTAGCCGGCGCCTCGAAACAGGGAGCCGGCGGCGTGGGTGATCGAGAGCTGCAGGGGGTCGGTCGGGTCGAGTGAGGAGAGGTACTCGCCGTAGCGAACATCGGCCGACCAGGCGTGGCCGAGCGCCGCGGTGCGCAGCCGAAACCGCTCGATGGTCTCGGCGTCGGGTTCAGGCATCGTGCGCAGGATGCCGACGCGACCGTCGAGCATGATGCGTGCGGCCTCCATGCCGGTGAGCAGAGAGATCTGCGCGTTCCACTGTTCGACGGGCAGCGGCGATCGACGCTCGAGCGTGTAGTGCCCGTCGACCGAGGTCACGAGCTGCTCGGGCCGGGACAGGCTCGCCCCGCCTCGCAACCGCTCGAGCACGCGGCGTGCCGGACCGACCTCGGCCAGAAGCAGGAGTGTCGGCGCCGCGGCGCCCGACTCGACGGCGCCCGCGTCGATCTCACGCTGCGCGTCGACGTACGACAGCTGGCGAATGCTGCGGATGCGCGCACGAGCGAGGTCGGTCGAGAGCACAGCGCCATCGGGCCCCAACGCGAACTGCCACACGAAAGCGCTGCGCACGACGTTCGGCAGCAGCGAGGCCGCGTTCTCGCTGATGACGGGTGGATGCAGGGGAATGCGCCCGTCGGGTGCGTAGAACGTCTGGCCTCGGAGCCTGGCCTCGGCGTCGACCGCGCCACGCGGCTCGACGAACGCCGGCACGTCGGCGATGGCGTAACGCAGGAGAAATCCGTCGCCCCGCCGCTCGATCTGCAGGGCCTGGTCGAGGTCGGTGGATCCCTCGGGATCGATGGTGAGAAATGGCACGTCGGTGAGGTCGGCGGTGGGCAGGGGATTCGAGGCAGCAACGCGCTGCGCCTCGCGCTCGACATCGGGTGGAAACGACTCGGGCAGGTCGAGGTCTGTGCGAATGGCCGAGATCGCCGCGGCAAGACGGTCGTCGGTGGATGTCGTCAGCATGGATGTCGTCAGCCGGAGCGGGGATCTGGTCACGCGCCCCAGCGTACGCGGAGCCCGCGACACGGCACTATGCCGACCGCTCAGGAAACCTCGAGCACGATCTTTCCACGCGTGTGCCCGCGCTCGAGCAGGGCGTGCGCGTCGGCCGCGTCTTCGAGGGGAAAGATCTCGGAGACGCGCACGTGCAGGTCTCCCGAATCGATGAGCCTCGAGACGATGGACAGGCACGCGGCGTCGGGAGAGACGGCGAACCCGCTATAGCGCACACCGGCCTCCTCGGCCTCCGCCGCGAGACCGGGCCAGCCGCCGGTGGGCACCGAGATGATGAGTCCGCCGTGGCGGAGCACGGCGAGCGAGCGTGTTCCGGTGTTGTCGTGAACGTTGCCGACGAGATCGATCACGACATCGACATCCGACACCCGGTCTTCGAAGCGCGTCGTCGTGTAGTCGATGACCTCCTCGGCGCCGAGCTCGCGCAGCCAGCTGACGTTGGCGGTGGAGGTCGTGGCGATCACCCGCGCCCCGAAATAGGCGGCCAGCTGCACCGCCAGGTGGCCGACGCCGCCCGCGCCCGCGTGGATGAGCATCCGCTGCCCCTCATGCGCCTTGGCCAGGTCGACGACGAGACCCCAGGCCGTCAGCGCCGCGGTCGGCACGGCACCGGCCTCGATGGGCGTGAGCCGACGCGGTTTGCGGGCGACCTGCAGGCTCGGAACCGACACGTACTGCGCATACGACCCGAACGCCCGGGGCGCGGCCGTGATGCCGTAGACCTCGTCACCAGGCTTGAGCGGATGCCCGTCGTAGGGACTCTCGACGACGATGCCGCAGAAGTCGAGGCCGATCACTGCGGGGTAGAGCGGGATGGCGACGGACACGCCGGATTGGGCCCGGGTCTTCGCGTCGATCGGATTGACTCCCGCGGCCAGCACTCTCACCAGAACCTCGGAGCCGACCCGTACCGGCGTCGGCACGTCGGCCAGACGCAGAACGGATGGGTCGCCCGGCTCATCGAACACGATCGCCTTCATGCTGGCGGGAGGCATGCTGGCGGGAGGCATCGACGGGGGAGTGCTGACGGAGCTCGGGGGTGTCGAACGGGTCTCGTGCTGCGTCATCGCTGGCCTTTCATCGGCGGGGCCTGTGCGTCCCGCAGGCTCCAGTCAATCGGTCGATTGATTCACCGGTGTTACGGCGGTGTTCCTGCGAGGCAAACAAACGGCCGAGGCAAACAAACGGCACCCCGGGTACGATTCGCATATCGTGACAGTCTCTGTTCCCCTCGCCGCGTCATCCGTGCTGCGTCGAACCCTTCTCGTGCTCGCGGCCGTGGCGGTGATCTTCGGGCTCACCCTGCTGTGGGGAGCGCGCGTCGCCGCGAACCGATTCGCGTACGTCAGCGAACTCGGGGCAGACGGGGAGCCCACCGCGTGGGCCTTCCGCTGGGCGCTGCTGCTCGTCGCGTCGGCCGCCGTGATCGTCGCCGCGGCAGGTCGCACCCTGCGCTCGCGGGTGCGACTCCTGGCGCTGTGGACGCCGTCGGTATCGCTCGTCGTCGCCGGCGCATTCTTCGCGATCGCCTCGCAGGTCACCTGCACGAGCGGCTGCCCCCTTCCGGTCGGTGAGTCGTTCACCTGGCAGGACCTGATCCACACGAGCATCGCCGTGCTCGGATTCGCGGCGGCCTGCGTCGCGATGCTGCAGGTCGCGACGGCGAAGAACCATCCGGGTCTTGCCCGTCTCTCTTTGGTCTCGGCCGTCGTGGTCGCGGTCGTCGCCGCAGCCGGCGGCATCCTGTCTCTGGCCCGCTTCATGGTGAACCTCGGCGGCCTGCTCGAGTTCGCCGCGACCACCGTGGCACTTCTCTGGCTCGCCGCACTCGCGCTCGCGCTGCTCGGTGCTACGTCGCGCTCCAGCCGAGAAACCGCGTGACGGCGCGCGGTCGTCGAAGGCGCGGCCTCAGCCGCGCGAACAATTGCCGAGGAACGCCTCTCACAGGGATGGGGTGAAAGGCGGGGTGAAAAAGCCGGTTCTCGTTCAGCAGGAGAGCACGCGGCTACTAACGTCTGCTTGGAGCGCCGGCCTTTCCCCCTAAGGTGCCGGCGCTCCTCTGGTCTCGGACCCACCGTCATCCCACCCCGTTCGGGGGGACGGCTAAGCTGCCTCAAGTGAGTTCATCGCTACCTGCCGACCTGCCTGACTCCGTGAGCATGTTGACCCGCGCGGTCGATCGAGGCGAATGGCGGGAGGTCGTTCGCATCCTCGATGAGCAGTGGTCCGAGTTGATATCGGCGGCACCCGAACTCATTCGCGACGTCGTCACTGATCTGCCCAGCTCTGTCGTGGCGAGCAATCCTCGTTGGGGGTTGGCTCGAGAGTACCTCGATCAACTCGTCGGGGGCCCCACTGCTGCCACGACCCGGTTCCGGGGCGGCGTGCCGGTAGCCGCGCCTCGTGGCCTGCTCGACGCGTTGGCGCAGCTGACCAGTCGAGGTGCTGCAGCGCGGCAGAGCTGGCGGATCGATGAATCCGCTTCGGCGGCGGCGGAGGCACGGGGTTTGCTCGATGGGGCGACTCCCGATGCCGTGATGCGATTGTCGTCGGCCCTTCCGGAATTGCAGTTCGAGTGGGGCATGGTCTGGGAGTACGTCGGGGATTCCGACCGCGCGACCCACGAGTATGTCGAGAGTTTCGACGCGGCTGTTCGAGACGGAAACGAGATGGCTCAGACTAAGGCAGCCGGTGCCCTCGCCTGGGTGCACGCCTTTGCCGGGCGAAACATCCAGGCCACCCAGTGGCTGGATCGGCTGCCCGACGGTGCTGGTACCTGGTGGGAGAGCCGCAGTTCCGCGCCTGCCATCCTCGCGAGACCTCTTCTTCTAATCGATGACCTACGAATAGATGAGGCTCGGAGCGAGTTGTCTCGGATCAACCTGGTTTCGGCACCCGAGCGGTGGCCGTTCCAGAAGTTCTTGGCCGCAACACTCGAACCCGAACCTGCAACCGCACTCGCGCTGTTGTCCCAGATTGATGCGTCTTCCGTTGCATTCCGGCAGACGGACGCCCGTCGGGGGGCGAATGCCGTGGTCGCGGCTCTTGCCCGATCGCTGCTCCATCACCGTCTCGGCAACGGCGCAGGCGCGAGAAAGGCTCTGGATGTCGTCCACGCGGACACGACCACTCTCCCCGAGCAGATGGTGTGGTGCGCCCAAGCGGATCTTGCCGTTCGTGCGGGCGATTACGCAGGCGCGATAAGGCGAGTGGCTCCGATCCGAGCGATGCCCATTTCATCTCCGCGCCCCTATGTCACGGCTCTCGCGTTGACGGCAGTCAGCCGGCTGCGCCAGAACGATGAAACCGGCGCGATCGAATCCTTCACCCGAGCGGGGACTCTCGCCCGTCAGCACCGCCTCCATCATTCCTTTACCGTGCTGAGCGCGCCCGAACTTGAAGAGCTCATCGCTCTGTGTCCGGATGCCCTGCCGATCGAGACACAGCCGGTGGTGCTGGCCCACGCGCGAACCGATCGCACTGACCCTTTCGGTTCGCTGTCAGCGAGAGAACGCAGCGTCTTGTCGGAGTTGTTGACAGGCAAGAGTATTCCGCGAGTAGCCGACGCATTGTTTGTGTCCGTCAACACGGTGAAGACCCAACTCCAGAGCATCTACAAGAAGGTTGGGGTTTCTTCACGACGCGAGCTCGAAACAGCAACCCTCTCGCATGGGCACGCGCCTGCCTGAAGGAACAGGCTGAGCGACTGGGAGCTGCCACCGCCCACGCCGTGTAGCAGCGCGACGGTCATCGGGCGGGCTGGAGGAGCGCGAGCAGCCTGTCGGCCAGGTGCACGAGGCGCGCGATCTCGTTCTCGTCGCGATCGACCCACCGGCTCTGCGGTTCGGGATCGACGGGCATGAAGTTGTCGTGCTGTTCCCACACCACGATGGTGCGTTCGGCCCCGAGCACGTACTGCTGCCACCAGACCTGCCGCAGATAGTGCCGGGGAATCGAGCGCCAGGCCTTGTTCGTGGTCTTGATCTCGGCGAGCTCGAGGGTGCCGTGCTTCGTGACCGCAACCCCGTCGGGGGTCGCGAGGTGCCGCCGTTCGCCTTCTGCGTGAAACAGCGACGAGCTGGGCAGCACGCCGAACATGGCCCGCACGTAGCGCGCGATGTGCGGCTCGCGGTCTTTGCCGTGGTCGGTGAAGATGTTGCCCCCGAAGCCCGTGCCATTGATCTTGTCGAAGGCGACCGATTCGAGGTTCTGCGGCCCGGTGAGTCGGGCAACGTCGGTGGCGGTGACTCCGCGGCTACGGGCGCGCAGCCATTCGACGCGATTCGTGCCGTCGGCGACCATGCGATCGAGGTGCGCGGGGCGGGCCGGCTTCTGCTCTTCTTCCCACGGAAAGGAGAGCATCGGCTGACGGGTCACCGGTCTATTCTCTCCCACGACCGGTGACAGACTGGGATGACGCGGCGTGATCGGGTTCTGTGACCACGCGCGCGCCTCGCTTCACGACACGGGAGTTCGAATGCGCATTGCCCTGACCGGTGGTTCTGGAAAACTCGGCAGCGTGGTGCTGCCCTACCTGCGTGAGCAGGGCCATGCCGTGACCAACTTCGACGCGATCGGCGAACGGGGTGAGGGTTTCGTGCGCATCGACCTCGCGAACTACGGCGACGTGCTGGATGCCTTCCACGGCGTCGACGACGGACCCGACGGTTTCGACGCGGTCGTGCACCTCGCGGCCATCCCGGCCCCGAGCATCCGCAGCGACGTCGCGACGTTCGAGAACAACATGCTCGGCACCTTCCACGTGTTCCAGGCCGCGAAGCGCCTCGGCATCACGAATATCGTGTACGCCTCGAGCGAGACCGTGCTCGGCCTGCCCTTCGATACGCCGCCGCCCTACATTCCCGTCGACGAGGGGTATCCGGCGCGTCCCGAAAGCACCTACTCCCTCGTCAAGCACCTCGAGGAGACGATGGCGATCGAGTTCACGCGCTGGAACCCCGAACTGAAGATCGTGGCCCTGCGCTTCTCGAACGTGATGTACGAATCCGACTACGCCGAGTTCGCGTCGTTCGACGCGGACGCACGCTCACGCAAGTGGAACCTATGGAGCTACATCGACGCCCGAGACGGAGCCCAGGCGGTGCTGAAGGCGCTCGAGTGGCAGCACACCGGATTCGACCGCTTCATCATCGCGTCACCCGACACGGTGATGAGCCGCACGAACGCCGAGCTCGTGGCCGAGGTCTTTCCGGGCGTCGAGACCCGGGGCGACCTCGACAACACGAACACGCTGCTGTCGATCGACAAGGCCCGCCGTCTGCTCGGCTACGACCCGAAGCACAGCTGGCGGGGCTGACCCGGTCTCTTCGCCGGCGAGAACGCCGGATCTCTCGTAGAACCGCGCCGTCGACACTGTCACTCCGGCTCGCCGGGCCAACTCTGCTATGCGCACATGCCGACCTGAGGCCATGACCGGGCGACGAGCGGATGCGACAACGGCGCCCTGCACCACGGCCCACAGCACCTCGAGGATGAGCATGCCGAAGACGAGCGGCGATGCGCCGTGCAGGAGTGCTTCCGCCATCCCGATCGAGAACAGGGTGCGGCCGGCGGTGTCGGCGGCGCCCGCGGCACGGGTGGGGCGCGCAAGCCTGAACACAGCCCACACCACGACCAGCGATCCCATCAGGTTGGCGACCATCACCGTGAACGGGTCGCCCGCGTCGGGCACGACCCCCGGCAGCCCGAGATTCGATTGCAGAACCCCGAAGGCGTCGAACAGGGCGGGTGCCGTGAATAGCAGCGCGAAGCCGGCGGTGACAACGAGATCGTAGAGAGCAGAGATGCGAACGGTGCGTCGAACACGAAGTGAAGTCATTCTGCCACTGTTCACCCTGCACCCCGGTGCAGAGTCAAGTTCGCGCAGCGTTAACTGACGAACGCCCGGGGTGGGTCGGAGATCCGACCCACCCCAGGCGTTCGTCTTAGATCAGGACTGACGTGGGCGTCGTCGCAGCACCATCAGCACGCCGCCGACGAGAATGACGAGCAGTGCACCTCCTGTGATAACTCCGAGGCTCGATCCATCGATTCCGGTGGAACTCAGTCGATCCGTCACAGACGTGTCGGTAGCTCCGGACGAGCCCGTGCTGCCGTCACCGGGCAGCTGAGGCGCGAGCACCTCGAAGGGCAGCGCTACCGGAACGTTCGACGTTGCTCCTTCGGCGACGATCGTGTGGTCACCCACCGGCACCTCGGGCAGCGCGAAGGTGAGGCTGAACGCACCCTTGTCGCTGGCAGTCGCCGTGCCCACGGACACAGGGTCCGAGCGCAGTTCCACAGCGATCTGCTCGCCCGGTGCGAAGCCCTCACCGATTACCGTCACGAGGTCACCGGGGCGACCGGAGTTCGAGTCGGCGTGCAGCTGCGGCGTGTAGACCGGAGGAGCGACGACGGGCACGACCTGGATGGTCACCGTCGCGGGCATCTTCGATTCGGCTCCCGTTGCGACGATCGGGTAGATCGCGGGAGTGGTGTCGGCCGGCACGGTCAGCACCGCGGTGATGCGGCCCGAGTCATCGGCTGTGACCGTCTGAGACACCGGTTTGGGCGTCTGCAGTTCGATCTTCACCGTCTCGCCGGCCTTGTATCCGTCGCCGGACACCGTGATGTCTGTGCCGGCAAGCACCTCGTCGACGGGATCTGCCGCCAGGGTGGTGTTGTAGACGGGAGCGGCTTCGACTGTTGCCTTCAGCGCCACATGCTCGGTGCGGTCGGCCGTTGCGATCGTCGCGGAGACGTCGTAACTGCCCGCTGCTGTGTAGACATGCGTGCCCGACACGGTGAGGGTGCCGTCATCTTCAGACGTGACCGTGGCGTCTTCCGTCACGGATCCATCACCCCACTGCACTCGCACGACCGGGGTCGTTTCCGATGCCGTGGTGACGGTTGCGAGCGATGCGCTGACCGATTCGCCGGCCGTCGCGGCGAAGTCATCACCTGCCTCGACGGTGAAGCCGAGGTCGGATTCGACGCCGTTGGTCGCGATGGCGAAGATGTGCACTCGTCCGGTCACGCCGGGCTCGCCCTCCTGATCGGGCAGGGTGATGCTCTGCACCGTCTTGCCCTCGGGAATGGAGTACGGCACGGTCGAGAAGAAGTACGACGCGGTTCCGTCTCGCCCGCCGCCGTTCAACCTGTAGGGCGACTTCACGGCCTCGAGGTTGCCGAAGGGCGGCGTTGCGGCCTGGTTGGCACCCTTGGTCCAGTCCGAGAACTGCAGGGGTGTGACCGCCGTCGTGCCGTCGGTGAACGTCACCGTCGCCGTCGTGTCCTGGTTGCGCTCCGTCGCCGCTCCGATGAACGAGAACTTCGTCGCGTTTGCGCCGAGGTCGACCGCGATGGTCTGGCCGTCGCCGGTGGCGTTGTCGGGCGCTCCGGCGGGAACGATCGGCAGGGTGAAGTGCAGGTCGGTGCCGGGAACATCGTGCTGGATTCCGGCCGTCAGGCCACCCTCTTTCAGTCCGGCGCGGGGGAACGAGAAGTTCTTCGCGTCGCAGTTCGCACCGACACCATCGTCACCGATGCACACGGTGTCGAAGGCATCGCGCAATCCGCCCGGCTGAACGTACTCGACGCTGATCGAGGTCGAGGCCGAGACCGTGGAGACCCCATCGGTCACCGTGACGGTCGCCTGGTAGACGCCCGGTTCGGAGTATGCGTGGGTTGCGGTGACGGGGTAGTTGCCGAGTGCTGCGGTGCTGATCGCCGCGGCTTCGGAAGCTGATCCGTCGCCCCAGTTGACGGTGGCCTTGTAGCCGCTGGCCTGTCCTCCAGAGATCACGCCGAGCTCGAACTGCGCCGAGGTTCCGGTCGCGGTCGAGAGCCCCGTGCCCGGGTTGAAGGCGAGCTCGTTCGACTCTGAACCCGTTCCGTCGGTCAGGAGTTCGAGCTCTGACAGTGCGACATTCGTTCCCGCGGTTGCGCCGGCAGTGATCGAGAGCCGGAACTGCTGGAAGGCGGTGGGGTTCGGGATCTTGAACGGAACCGTCTGATTGCGCTCTGCGAACTTCTGGCCCGTTCGCGAATCGACCGGCGACCAGTTCTGTCCGTCGTTGCTGCCTTCGAGGGTCCACGCGGTCGGGTCGCCCGCCGCCGTGGCGGCCGCAGAAGTGAGCGTGTAGAACGTCGGACGTTGCTTGGCGCCCTTGTACTTCATGGTCACGGCCGGCGTCGCCGAGGCGAAGGTGACCTGGCTGCGAGAGGTGCCGTCGACGAGCGCCGTCACGTTCTCTCCGCCGGCACTGCTCGCCAAGACGAGGGACGGCCCGGTCGAGTCGACCAGCGGGGTGGCTACGGCTTCTCCCGTTGTGAGCGAGGGCAGACCGGCGTTCTCTCCCGTGCCCCACGCGCTGGGCTCGGAGCCCATCGCGAAGTCGAGCGTGGCGCCCTCGGTGAGGATGCGGGAGTCGATCGAGGTTGTCGGGTGATCTTCGCCGTTGACCTTCACGGACTGCACGTAGATGTTCTTCGTGCTGTTCTCGGGTGCGTTGATGACCAGCTTCTTGCCTCCGGCCAGGTTCACGGTCGCCTTGGTGAACAACGGCGACCCCAATACGACCTGATCAGAACCGACCTGCAGCGGATAGAACCCGAGTGCGTTGAAGATATACCAGGCGCTCATCTCGCCGTTGTCTTCGTCACCCGCGTAACCCTGGCCGATCTCTCCGCCGGCATAGGAACGCTGCAGTGCTTCGCGAACGACGGCCTGTGCCTTGGAGGGGGCACCGGCTTCGTTGTAGAAGAACGGGATGTGGTGGCTGACCTGGTTGCTCACGCCCCACTGGCCGAATCGGCTGTCGCGCGCCTCGACCATTTCGTGGATGCCGCCCAGCGTGGTCTCGGGAGTCGCGAAGAAATCATCGAGCTTCTTCTCCAGGCCCTTCTGGCCTCCATAGAGGTTCGCGAGGCCGTTGGGGTCTTGAGGAGCATGGAACGCGAAGTTCCAGCCGTTGGTCTCGGTGTACGGGCCCCACCAGTTCTTCGGGTCGTACTGTTTCGCGGGGGTGACGAAGGTGCCGTCGGCATTGCGCGCCTGGAAGAAACCGATGGCGGGATCGAACAGGTTGACGTAGCCGGTGGCGCGATCGAGGTAGTACTCGCTGTCGGCCTTCAACTGCTCCACGCGGTCTGCCGGAGTATTGGGGTTGGCAGCGAGCGCTGCGGCCATGTTTCCGATGCCGTAGTCGTTGATGTAGCCCTCTGTTCCCCAGGAGACGCTCTCGCCCTGCGATGCGGGGGTGTAGCCCAGGAAGATCGACGTCGACAGGCTCTTGCGCCCGACGCTCTCGTTGCTGGAGGGGGTCGATGCGTTCTTCACCGCCGCGTCATAGGTGGCGAGCGCGTCTACCAGCGGTACGTCGCGCAGGTAGCTGTCGGCGAACGCCACGTCTGAGCTGGTGCCCGTCATGATGTTCGCGTAACCGGGAGACGACCAGCGGGCGATCCAGCCGCCATCGCGGTACTGCTGGGTGAAGCCGTCTACAAGTTCGGCCGCGAGCTCGGGGTAGAGGATGGAGTACGCGGGCCAGGTGGTGCGGTAGGTGTCCCAGAAGCCGTTGTTGACATACATCTTGCCGTCTTTGACGGCTGCGCCGGTCACCGTGTCTGTGCTCTGAGAAGTCTGGGCAGAGACAGGGCTCGCGTACTTGTATATGGGCGCCGCGGTGGTTCCGACATTCTCGAACTGCGAGTTCGGGTACAGGTTCAGTCGGTAGAGGTTGCTGTAGAGGGTGCGCTGCTCGGTCTCCGAGGCACCTTCGACCGCGATGACGCCGAGGCGGTCGGTCCAGGCGGCTTTCGCGATGTCGCGAACATCGTCGAAGGACTTGTCGCCGATCTCCATGCTGAGGTTGTCAGCCGCCTGGTCGAGGCTGAGGAACGACGTCGCGAAACGGAACTCGACGGTCGTGTCGGACTTGGTGTCGAACGCCGCGTACTTGGTGAGTTGACGACCGTTCGGGGCTGTGCCGGTCGAGGCAGGGGCGCGGTCGAAGGTGCCGGAGACGAACATGCGCGTGCGGCCCGTGTTGCCCGCGGCGCCGTTCTCGACCCAGCCGGATACGGTGCCGTCGGCCGCGATCGTGAAGCTGCCCTCGTTCGGGTTGCCGTTGGGAGCGTCGATCACGATGTTTCCGGAATCGCCCGCGAAGGTGAAGCGCTGAACTCCGGCGTGATCGGTGGGGGTCATCTCGGCCTTCACGCCGTTGTCGAGGGTGACGCTGTAGTAGTCGGGCTGAGCGATCTCTTTGTCGTGGCCGAAGGAGCCTGCGCGCTGGTGCCAGTCGCCCGCCGGAACGCCGGAGCCGGCAACGGGCATGACCGAGAACTGGTTGCGGTCACTCATCCACGGGCTGGGTTCGTGCGACACGCCCAGGCCTTCGAAGCGGGTGCGGTTCTGGTCGTTGTTGTCTTGCTGCCACGAGTACTCGCGCGAATTGGCGCCCGCGTTGGTCAGAGGAACGAGAAAGTTGAACCCGTTCGGCATCGACGTGATTGCCTCGTTCGAGCCGCGAGAGAAAGCGCTCGACGAGTTCGTGCCGCGACGCGTGTCGACGTAGTTCGTGAGGCTCGACCCGTCGATGGTGGCAGGCGTCGCTTCGATCGTGATGTCGTCGAGGTACCCCGAGAACGCGGTCTTCGCCGAACCGTTGGGGTTGTCGTAGCGGAACTGCACCGAGGTCACCGTCTTGCCAGTGGCCACGGGCCCGAGGTCGATCTGCACCTTGTTCCATTGGTTCGGGTAGAGCACGTTGCTCGCGCCCTGACCCGCCGCGGTCGCATCCAGGCCGTAGATGTCGGTCGGGGAGAGACCGGACAGCTGGCTCCCGTCGCTGAAGCGCAGATCGACGGCGGTGTAGGTCGAGGGATACTGCAGGTCGTTCGCGGTGAGCTCGGGGAAGATCATGTAGCTCAGACGAGAGGTCGCGCCTACGGGGATCGAGACGTCGAAGAGTCGATTGGTGACAGCGGCGGGGCCGTCGGCGCTGTGTTCTCCGGCAAAGCGGAGCGAGTGCGTGCCCGTCCATCCGACACGCGCCTTCATGTTGTAGCCCGTGGTCGGGCCGGCTCCCACGGAGGTGGTGATCGGGGTGTTACCCGGGTCGGTGTCGGTCGGCTCGATGAGATCCCAGTCGGCGAGCTGGATGAGGTTGCCCGAGTGGTTCACGATGTCGTCGAGGCGATAGTACGTGTAGGCACCCGTCGTGGGGATCTGATATGTCTTCTTCACTCCCCGCTCGTTGGCGGCCCAGGTCTGGTTCGTCTGCGTGTCGAGGGTCGTCCAGACGGCTCCGTCGTTCGATCCCTTGATCGTCCAGCTCTTCGGGTCGCGCTCGGGTGCGTCACCGCCGGAGGTGAGGGTGTAGCTCGTCGCGGTGGCAGAGCTTCGAAGCTGATACTGCAGCCACCCCGTGGGGGTGAACACGAGCCACTTCGTGCCGGCGTTGCCGTCGGCCGCCCAGATGGCGGCCTCGCCCGGGGCGTTCTGGCCGCTCGCGGTGACGGTGGAGACACTGGGCAGAACACTGCCGCCCGACGTTCCGTGAACGTTCAGCTGCTGCGGAGCGTTGTTGGCGTCGAGTTCGACTCTGTTTCCGAAGGGCGCGGTCTGCGCGTCTTCGAACGAGTTCGAGAAGTCGGGCGCGGGGGCGGCGCTTGCGGGTGCCGCGCCGATCGGGATCAGTGCCGCGACGAGGGCCGCGACCGCGAGAGGCGCGCCGACCTTGCGAAAATGCTTCGCAGCGAAGCGGGGTGAACGGAGGGGTAAGCGGTGCACCGGCATGCGGGGCCTTTCGACGCTGAAACGGCAGGGGAAGGGTCGATAGATCACGACCGAGCGCAAAGCTATCAACAACACGGGCCGTGTGTCAACGTTGTCAGGCGACGTTGTCTGTCAACGTTGTCCTATTTGTCGGCGTCGTGCGACGGAGAGGCGATAACCTTTGCCCATGAGCAATCCTCCGCCGCGCTCGCGCCCCACGATGGTCGACGTTGCGGCTGCGGCCGGAGTGAGCCTCAAGACCGTCTCCCGCGTCGTGAACGGAGAGGGGTATGTCGGCGCCGACACCCTGGCCGCCGTGCAGACGGCGATCGATCGGCTCAAGTTCCGACGAAATGAATCGGCCCGTCAGCTGCGTCAGGGAACGGCGGCCACCATCGGTCTCGTTCTCGAAGACGTCGCCGACCCCTTCTACTCGGTTTTGACCCGCGCGGTCGAAGAGGTGACGCTTCGACAGGGTTATCTGCTGCTCTCGGCCTCGTCGGCCGAAGACCATTCCCGTCTGAAGCGCACCGTCGCGTCGTTCAGTTCTCACGGCGCCAACGGCATCCTCATGGCTCCGGCCACGGGCATCGATCCTCATTTTCTGCAGACCGAGATCGCGGCCGGATGCTCGATGGTCTTCGTCGACAGGCCGGTTCCTGGTATCGCCGCCGACTCGGTGCTGGCCGACAACGTGGGCGGCGCGGCCGCCGGCACCGAACACCTGATCGCGCACGGGCATCGACGGATCGCTTTCTTCGGCGACGAGAAGTCGGTCTACACGTCTGCCGAACGACGCACCGGGTACAGCGCCGCGCTTCGCGCCGCGGGAATCGCGGCCGACGGCGGGCTGATCGTTCAGCGAGCGCCGGGAGACACGTCGGCGGAACGAATCGATGAGGTGCTGCGCCGGGCCGAGCCACCGACCGCGGTCGTCACCGGCAACAACCGATGGAGCGTACGACTTCTGCGTCATCTCAGGGAGGAGGACGTGCATCCATTGCCCGCCTTCGTGGGCTTCGACGACTTCGAGTTGAGCGACGTTCTGAATCCCGGCATCACCGTCGTGGCACAAGACCCCGCCCTGATGGGTCGCCTCGCCGCCGAGATGCTGCTCGAGCGGTTGTCGGGCGACGAGCAACCTCACCAGCGCATCAAGCTCGAGACCACGTTGATCGCCCGCGGCTCCGGCGAGATCCCCGGCCCTTACCAGTCGGGCCGCTCCGCCGCTGTGTGAATCCGTCCGAGTCTCGCCGTGGCGGCCGATATCGTTGCCTGATGTCGACTCAGCAGCTGACCGTGACCGTTCTGGGCAGTTCGACGCCGTACCCCAGCGTCGACAACCCGTGCTCCGGTTACCTGGTGCGCTCGGCATCCAGCACCATCTGGATGGACGCCGGAACAGGGACGTTGGCGCCGCTGCAACGGCACACCACCCTTGAAGCCCTCGACGCGATCTGGATCTCCCACCTCCATGCCGATCACAGCGCCGATCTGCTCACCGCGTTCTACGCGCTCGTCTGGGCCGATGTGCACAGGAACAAGCCGGTTCCCCTGTACGGTCCTCCAGGAATAGCACAACGGCTCGAAGACTATTTGACCAACGGCGCTACGCGGGCGCCGATCTCCGCGGCCTTCGAGGTGCACGAACTCTACGACGGACACGAAGCCCTCGTCGGCGACGTGACACTCTCTACGCGGGCGGTATCCCATGGAATTCCTGCCTTCGGCGTTCGCATCTCGAGCCCGACCACATCGCTCGCCTTCTCGGGCGATACGGCGCCGTGCGACAGCCTCATCGATCTCGCCCAGAACTGCGACGCTCTCTTGTGCGAGTCTGAAAGCACTGCCGCGCCAGAGCATGAACCCCAGGTTCACCACACCCCGGAAGACACGGGCGCGACGGCCCGACATGCTCGAGCCAAGCGACTGATCGTCACACATGTGGGCAGGTTTCTCACCCCTCACGAGGCAACAACGCGAGCCGCGGAGAACTACCCCGGCCCCATCGATTTCGCCGCGCCGGGGGCCACCTTCATCATCGGCTAGCTGTACTGCGAGAAGCGACCGGTGACCCAGCGAGGGGTCGTGAATGCCGTGTCGGGCACGTGCCGGTTCTATCCTGAACTCGGAGTCGAGGTCGAGAGCGGAGTTCAGCGTGGTCAAAGGTCCTACCGTGTACGACGTCGCAGAACGCGCCGGCGTGTCGATCGCCACCGTCTCGTTCACGTTCCGTCAGCCGCATCGGGTGAAGGTGACCACTCGTGATGCCGTCCTCGCCGCCGCTCAGGAACTCGGGTACCTCCCCAGCGGAACAGCACGTGGTCTCGCACGCGGAAAGACCGCCATCCTCGGCATCTATTCCTTCGACTTCTACAAATTGGACCAGCCGCTTTTTTCTGGGGGGAGGGCGGACAATTCCGACTTCAGACTCTTTCCGTTGTACGTCGACGAAGTTCAGCGGGGTGTCGCGCTGGAGTGCTGGCACCGTGGCTACACCCTCATGGTCTCAGGCGGAAGCCAGCCGTCGAGCGGGAGCGCGGCGGACATCGCGGGTCAGGTCGATGGGCTGGCGGTCCTCGCCAGATCGATCCCCGACGACGTGCTCGCGCTCATCGCATCCCGGATTCCGGTCGTGCACCTGTCTGAGCCGTCGCACAACGACGCTCTCAGCCACGTCACCGTCGACAACGCCAGCGGCACCTACTCCCTGACCAAACACCTGATCGACGAACATCAGTTGACCGAGCTTCATTTCGCCGGCCCCGCGGATACGTCATCGGATTTCCAGGCACGCTTCCACGGCTTCCAAGACGCACTGCGCGATTCGGGAATCGATCCTCCTCGAAGCCTTCTCGCGTTCGGCGCCGGCACAGCGCGGTCCGCAGCCGATGTCGTCAGCAGTCTGCTCGCGCAGAAAGAGCTGCCCGCGGGAATCGTCTGTGCGTTGGACGAATACGCACTCCGGCTCATCGACGCATTGACCGCGGCGGGCATCAGGGTGCCTCAGGATGTGGCCGTGACCGGGTTCGACGGCGTCGTCGCGGGGCGGGTGAGTACCCCGATGCTGACAACCGCCCGGCAGCCGATGGAGGAGATGGGCCGCATCGCGGCCTCGATCCTGATCGAACGATCCGAGCAGCCGGATCTGCCCCCGAGAAATGAGCAACTGAAAGTCGAGATCGTTCTCGGCGAGAGCTGCGGTTGCGGCCGCTGATAACAATCAGGTGACGGCCGGTGCCGGGCCGGAAAAACGCTTGCCCCTATCAGTTCTATGCGCTTAGATACTAAAACAAGCATTCCAGCGTCAAGACAGTGCCGTCGTCCGCTCACGGACTCACTACCCGGCGGCATGTCCTGAAAAGCGCTGCAAATCGCGCCACAGTACATTTCACGAAAGGAACAATGGTGATCCAGATGAAGACCAAAGCTCTCGTTGCGATCGGGCTGGCGACAACGCTGCTCTTGACCGGCTGCGGGCGGTCCGACGGCGGTGACGGTGCACAGAAAGAGGGCGCCGCGCTGACCGACGGCAAGGCCAGCGGCACCGTGAACGTGTGGGCTCAGGCGGCCGAAGCCGAGGCCCTGCCGAAACTCCTCGAAGAATTCGAAGCCGAGAACCCCGACGTCACGGTGAAGGTGACCGCCATCCCGTGGGAAGCCGCGCACAACAAGTATCAGACGGCAATCGCGGGCGGAAGTGCTCCGGACGTCGCCCACATGGGAACGACGTGGATGGGCGACTTCGGCTACGCGTTCGATCCGGTTCCCGCCGAAATCGACACGAGCGGATTCTTCCCCGGGCCGCTAGGCACCACAGAGGTCGACGGCGCCAATGTCGGGGTCCCGTGGTACGTCGACACCAGAATGGTGTACTACCGCACGGATCTCGCGGCCCAGGCCGGGTTCGAGACGTTCCCGGAGACGTGGGACGGGTTCAAGCAGCTCGCCCAGGCGTTCCAATCCAAGGCGGGTGCCAAGTTCGGCGTCAACCTGCCGACCGGTGGTCCCGACTCCTTCCAATCGATGCTCTCCTTCCCCTGGTCGAACGGTGCTGAACTGATCAACGCCGACGACACCGAATGGACGTTCGACACCCCCGAGATGGTCTCGGCGCTGGAGTACTACCAGTCGTTCTTCACAGAGGGAATCGCCGACCCGAATGTGGTGACCGATCCGGGCGCCGATGTATCGGCTTTCGTCGACGGATCGACGCCGATGCTGTTCGCCGGCCCGTCGATGATCGGTCAACTCACGGCCGCGGGCGGCCCCGAGTTCGCCGACAAATACACCGTCGCACGGGTCCCCGCGCAGACCAGTTCCACCTCCTTCACGGGCGGCGGCGACCTCGTCGTCTTCAAGGACACCGACAACCGGGATGCTTCGTGGAAGCTCGTGAAGTGGCTCGCTCAGCCGGAGATCCAGGTCAAGTGGAACCGGCTGGCCGGCGACCTTCCGGCCGTGGCCGAGTCGTGGGACACCCCAGAGCTGGCGGCGGATGAGAAGCTCGCCGAGTTCGGCGACCAGCTGACAGACACCAACTCGCCTCCGACGGTCGCCACCTGGACCCAGGTGGGTGCCGCTGCTGACACGGAACTCGAGAAGATCGTCAAAGCGGGCAAGAGCCCCGCTGAAGCCATGAAGGCTCTGCAGAGCGCCGCCGACTCCCTCGGTACCGGCGACTAACAGTGGCGACCATCGTCTCGACGCCGGGGCCTGCTGCCGTTCGCAGCAGCAGGCCCCAGCGGTCCCGCCAGCGCAAAAACGGTCTTGTCGCCTGGCTCTTCGCACTTCCGTTCGTGATCATCTTCGGCGCGTTCATGCTCGTGCCCCTCCTCTCGTCGTTTGTCATGTCGTTCACCGACTTCACGAGCCGGGATGTGCAGTCGCCATTCGCGGTGGCGTTCACTGGACTCGACCAGTACACCGCACTCTTCGCCGACGCTCAGTTCCGTCGATCGATGATCAACACCGCCTACTTCGTCGTCGTCGGCATTCCGCTGACGATGATTGTGGCGCTCGCGCTCGCTGTCGCATTGAACAGCGGCATCACCCGATTCCGCACGGTCTTCCGCACCGGATTCTTCACCCCTGTGGTGACGAGCATCGTGGCCATCGCGGTCGTCTGGCGGTTCATCCTGCAAGACGACGGTCTGATCAACATCGTCCTCGGCTCGATTGGGGTGACCGGTCCCAATTGGCTGAACGACACCGCCTGGGCCATGCCGTCGATGATCCTCATGGCCGTGTGGCGCAACATGGGCACGTTGATGATCATCTTCCTGGCCGGTCTGCAGACCATCTCCCAAGAGATGCTGGAGGCCGCGGAGGTCGATGGCGCCAACGCCCGGCAACGATTCTTCAGCATCACCCTTCCCGCGCTTCGCCCGACCCTCCTGCTCGGTGGAGTGCTGCTGTCTGTCGGCTATCTGCAGTTCTTCGAAGAACCGTTCGTCATGACAGGCGGCGGGCCGCTCGATTCGACGTTGTCGGTCAGCTACTTCACCTACAACGAATTCGGCTTCGGTCAATACGGCCAGGCCTCGGCCGCGAGTTACGTGCTGTTCGTCGCGATCGTGATCCTCAGCCTCGTGCAATTTCGAGCACTGCGATCGAAAGACTAAGGAGAACACCTCGTGACTCAACTTCTACCCGCCATCGATGTCTCCGATCAGCCAGCCAGGCCGGTCCCCGTGACCGGGCCTCGTCGTCGTCGCCGCAGCCGCCGCGTGTGGACCTACGTCGGCCTGATCGTCGCCGCGTTCGTCACGTTGCTGCCTTTCGTGTGGATGCTTCTCGGCTCCTTCAAGACACAGGGCGAGCTGCTTCGTCGCCCGGTCACCTGGTGGCCCGATGAGCCGACCCTCGCGAACTACTCGGCGTGGTTCAACGACCTGGGCATCGGGCAGTTCTTCGTCAACAGCCTGATCGTGGCCGGTTTCACCGTCTTGGGAAATCTGCTGTTCTGCTCCATGGTCGGGTACGCGCTCGCCAAGATGTCGTTCCCCGGAAAGCGCCTCCTGTTCATCCTCGTCATGGTCACGCTGATGGTTCCGGGCGTCGTGACCTTCGTGCCGCTGTTCGTCATGGTCAGCAAGCTGGGCATCGTCAACACCTATCCCGGGCTCATCCTTCCCTTTTTGGTATCGCCACTCGGTGTCTTTCTCATGCGGCAGTTCATGATGGGCATTCCCGATTCGCTCATCGAAGCCGCCCGAATCGACGGTGCAGGCGAGCTGAGAACGTTCGCTCGCATCGTCATGCCCCTGTGCGGCCCGCCCCTGGCCACCCTCGGCATCCTCACCTTCCTCGCATCCTGGAACAACTTCCTCTGGCCACTCGTCGCGGCGCAGAGCGAGGAGAAATACACGCTGCCGGTGGCACTCGCCCTCTTCTCCACCGGGCAGAGCGCCACAGATTACGGACTTCTTCTCGCCGGCGCCGTGCTCGTCATTGCGCCGATCGTGGTGTTGTTCGTGGCGCTCCAGCGCTACTTCGTGCAGGGCGTCGCAACAACCGGCATCAAATAGTCACCAATCCATCACTACCGTCGAACAGGAAATCATGTCGTACTCAGTTCAGCTCTATTCGCTTCGTGACGCGATCGAGGCAGACCTGCCTGGCACCATCGCCAAGGTCGCCTCCATCGGCTTCACCCAGGTCGAGCCCTACAACTTCGCCGCAACAGCCGATGAGTTGAATGCGGCGCTGAAAGAGAACGGGCTCACCGCTCCGTCAGGCCACGCACCTCTCCTGACCTCCGATCAAGATGTCATCTTCGCCGCGGCCCAACGACTCGGCATCGCGACGGTCATCGAGCCGCTGCGGCCGGCCGAGCACTGGCAGCGCCTCGAAGACATTCGAGAGACGGCAGAGCTGCTCAATGCCGCCGCAGTGAAAGCCGCCGGCTACGGGATCCGGGTGGGGTACCACAATCACGCCTGGGAACTCGAATCCGTCATCGACGGCAAGACCGCCCTCGAGCATTTCGTCACCTATCTGGCGCCCGAAATCGTGCTGGAGGTCGATACCTACTGGGTGACCGTCGGCGGACAAGACGCGGTCGAGATACTGACGCTCCTCGGCGACCGGGTTCGTTTCATCCACATCAAGGATGGGCCGGCGACGCAGGACACGAGCCTCCAGGTTCCCGCGGGTCAAGGAAGCATCCCGGTGCGCGACGTTCTCGAGGCAGCGAAAGCGCTCGAAGTGGGCGTTGTCGAATTCGACGACTATGCGGGCGACGTCTTCGAGGGCATCGCCGAGAGTCTCGCCTTTCTGCAGAAGCCCTCGGTCACCGCGTGACCGGCACAGGAGCCGTCGGCGTCGGAATCATCGGCGCCGGCAACATCAGCACGCAGTACCTCGACAACCTCACGAGGTTTCCCGACCTCGTCGTGCATGTCGTCTCCGACCTCGACACCACGGCCGCGGCGGCGCGCGCCGCGGAGTACGGCATTGCTGACTCGGGCAGCGTCGAACAGGCGCTCGATCATCCGGATGTCGAGATCATCATCAACCTCACCACGCCGGCGGCACACGTCGAGGTGGCCACCGCCGCGGTGCGCGCAGGCAAGCATGTCTGGAGCGAAAAGCCCTTCTCGCTAGACCGCGAGAGTGGGCGAGCGCTTCTCGACATCGCCGCCAAGGAGGGAATCCGCCTCGGGTGCGCACCCGACACGATCCTCGGCGCCGGTCTGCAGTCCGCGCAGCGAGCCATCAGCCGCGGCGACATCGGCACACCTCTGGCCGGGCTGACGATGATGATGTATTCCGGCCCCGATGCGTGGCACCCGAACCCGGCATTCCTGTTCCAGCACGGGGCGGGACCTCTGTTCGACATGGGGCCCTACTACCTGACCGCGCTCATTCAGACGTTCGGCGCCGTGGCCTCGGTCGCGGCCATCGGTTCCCAGTCGCGCGCGACGCGCACCGTGGGCTCCGGAGACAAGGCCGGCCAGGAGTTCGCGGTCGAGGTTCCGACCCACGTGCAAGCGCTGCTGCAGTTCGAGGGGGGAGCGTCGTCGCAGAGCACCTTCAGTTTCGATTCGCCGCTGTCCCGCATGGGCTTCGTCGAGATCACGGGAACCGAGGGGACACTCGCCGTGCCCGACCCGAACAATTTCGACGGCGACCTGAAGATCATGGCCGCGGGCTCCGACGAGTGGACGACCATCCCGTCGACGGGCACATCGGCCGGCCGAGGGCTCGGAGTCCTCGACATGGCACGGTCCATCCGATCCGGAACACCCCACCGCGCGCAGGGCAAGCTCGCCTACCACGTGCTCGACACCATGGTGTCGATCACCGAGTCGATGAACAGTGGCGCGTTCGTCGCCGTCGACAGCACGGCCAAGGCGGCCCCGCCGCTCGCAGAGGACTGGGATCCGTTGGCGAAGACCCTGTAGTTCTCGGCCGACGCCGGAAGCCGGACGGGATAGCCGTCTCGCTTCCGGCGCTTTTTTCGGACACTGCAGATATTGAAGATATCGGATAGCCTCACTATCTGTTATGCTCCCGATATGCCGAAACACCTACTCCCTCCCCAGGGCTCCCGATGAAGGTCTCGCAGCTCAGCGCCGAGACCGGCGTGCCGCTGCCGACGATCAAGATGTACCTGCGTAAGGGTCTGCTTCAGCCGGGTGATAAGACCGAACCGAACCAGGCCGAGTACGGCGAAGA
>NZ_CAXVWM010000123.1:0-3252 GCF_964263775.1 Agreia sp.
ATGGCAGACGCCGTCCGCGACGATCGGTCCGGCGGACTACTCCGTGACAGCGACGGCGAAAGAGGGGCACACGTTCCCCGACGGCACGAACACGCTGACACTGACCGGCACGCTCGGGGGAGCACTCGATGCTGCGGTCGCGCCGTGCGCGACCACCCCTCCGACGCCGTCCGCGGCGACGCCCCCGGTGTCGACTCCCCCGGCTGCCACGCCGACCGTGCCCGCCGCCACCCCGACCGTGCCCGTCGCCACGCCGACCGTTCCCGTCGCCACGCCGGCCGTGCCCGTCTCCACGAATGGCCAGCTGGCCGAGACCGGCCTCGACGCATCCTCCGCGGCGGCACTCGCCGGGGGCCTCGCAGCCATGGGTGGACTCGCTCTGGCTCTGGTTCGTCTGCGATCGCGCCTGCGCGCGTAGCGGCGGCGCCGACCAATACCCGGCTGTCGGGTGAAGCCCTGTTCGCTTCACCCGGCGGCCCCTAGGCTCGAGCCATGAAGGTTACCGACACGTCCGACCTGTGGTGGAAGAGCGCCGTCGTCTACTGCCTCGACGTCGAGACTTTTCTCGACTGGAACAACGATGGCATAGGCGACTTCGCCGGCCTCGCGCACCGCCTCGATTATCTGGCCGAGCTGGGCGTCACCTGCCTGTGGCTCATGCCCTTCTATCCGACTCCCGACCGCGATGACGGCTACGACATCGTCGACTTCTACGGCGTCGATCCCCGACTCGGATCCCTCGGCGACCTCGTCGAATGCATCCGCATCGCCCGAGATCGCGGCATGCGCGTGATCGCCGACCTCGTGATCAACCACACGTCCGACAGGCATCCGTGGTTCCGTTCGGCACGGGCATCCAGAGACTCGCGCTACCGCGACTACTACGTGTGGCGCGACGAGCCCCTCGACGACGGAGTCCCGGTCTTTCCCGACCAGGAGACCAGCAATTGGGAGCTCGACGAGAAGACCGGCCAGTACTACCAGCACGTCTTCTACAAGCACCAGCCCGACCTCAACATCGCCAACCCGGTGGTGCGCGACGAGATCGCGAAGGTCATGGGGTTCTGGCTGCAGCTCGGGCTCTCGGGCTTTCGCGTCGACGCGGTTCCCTTTCTGCTCGACGCCTCGGGGGTCGTCGGCGGGTCGACGCTGCTTCCCGATCCGCACGCCTACCTGCGCTCGCTGCGCTCCTTTCTCGGTCGGCGCAGCGGCGACGGAGTACTGCTCGGCGAGGTGAACCTGCCCCGAGCCGAGCAGGAGCAGTTCTTCGGCGGCGCCGAGGGCGACGAGCTCACGATGCAGTTCGATTTCATCGCCATGCAGAACCTCTACCTGTCGCTCGCTCGGCAGGATGCGCGTCCACTCATCGAGGCGCTGCTGTCGCGCCCCGCGGGCTCACCCGATTCGCAGTGGGCGAACTTCGTGCGCAACCACGATGAGCTCACCCTCGACAAGCTCAGCGATGGCCAACGACAGGAGGTTTTCGACGCGTTCGGGCCCGAGGAGCGCATGCAGGTCTACGGCCGCGGCCTCGTGCGCCGCCTGCCCACGATGCTCGATGGCGATCCCCGGCGCATCCGCATGGTCTACAGCCTGCTGTTCTCGCTGCCGGGCACGCCCGTGCTGTTCTACGGCGAAGAGATCGGCATGGGCGAGAACCTCGACGCCGAGGGACGCATGGCCGTGCGAACCCCCATGCAATGGAATGGCGGCACGAACGGCGGGTTCTCGACCGCGCCGAAGCGCCGACTGCGTAATTCGGTCGTCGCCGGAGGATACGGGCCGCAGCACGTGAATGTCGAAGATCAACGGCGCGATCCAGAGTCGCTGTTGCGGTTCATCCAGAACCTGGTGCGGCACTACCGCAACGCACCCGAGTTCGGCTGGGGCGCCTTCGAGGTGCTCGACCAGCCGAACACGGCCGTCTTCGCGCACTCGCTCGAGTGGGACGGCGGACGCGTCGTCGTGCTGCACAACTTCGGCTCCGAGCCCGCCGACGTCTCGCTGGCGCTCGGCACCGCCGGCGACGACATGCCGAACGACATGCCGAACGACGTGCTGAACGACTTGCTCTCGGGCGACTCCATGGCGCTGGATGCCCGCGGCCGGGTCACGATCGCCCTCGACGGCTACGGGTTCCGCTGGCTGCGGGTGGTGCGCGGCGGCGATACGACGCAGTATTGATGCGAGGAGGTCGAGGATGACCGTCGAGATCCGTCACGTGCAGGTGCCCTCGTCGCTCGAGGACGGCGACGATCCGCAGGTCGTCGACTACCGGCGCGCGGTCGCGCTGCGCAACACGGTGGAGGCCCTCGGGTACGGCTCGAACGACTTCGCCTCGAGCGCCGAAGAAGACCTTCCGAGCTGGCATCGCGAGCACGAGCCGCGGCAGCTGTTCGTGGCCACGCTGCCGGATGTGCCGGGCCTTATCGGTCGGGGCTTCGTCGAGAGCAGGCTCGAAGACGGTTGGCCGGTGGCGTGGGTCGCCGTTCAGGTATTGCCGGAGTACCGGGGCCGCGGCATCGGTACCGCCCTCGCCGAGGCGGTCGAGGCCGCGGCCCGCGACACCGGCGCCACCCGCCTGGTGGTCTACGTCGTGTCGCCGGATGCGCCGGGTGAGCGCCTCGAGGCGCCGACCGGTTCGGGGTCGGTTCCGCGGAGCAACGACGAGGTGCGCTTTCTGCTCGGTCGCGGCTACCGGCTCGAGCAGGTGGAGCGCGGCAGCAGGCTCGCTCTGCCCCTGCCGACCGACGATCTCGCGCGCCGTCTCGATCACGCGCTGCGGGCATCCGGAACCGACTACCGGCTCGTGCGCTGGGCCGGCGCGACTCCGCTGGAGTGGCGCCAGGACATCGCGGCGCTGTACACCCGCATGAGCACGGATGCGCCGTCGGCCGGGCTCGACGAGCCGGAAGACGTGTGGACGGTGGAGCGGCTCGTCGCCCAGCAGGACTCAGACCTCGAGGCTCCCGTCACGGTGCTCACGAGTGCGGTCGAGCACGTCGGCACCGGGCACCTCGTGGCCTACAGCGAATTGTCGGTGAGTGACGACGTCATGCGCGCCGTGTGGCAGGAGGACACGCTCGTGCTGCGCGAACACCGCGGCCACGGCCTGGGCCTGCTCCTGAAACTCGGCAACCTGCAGCAGCTGCATACCGAGCGTCCCGGGCATCCGTCTGTGATCACGTTCAATGCCGAGGAGAACCGGCACATGCTCGCCATCAACGAGCAGCTCGGATTCGAGCCCGTCGG
>NZ_CAXVWM010000124.1:0-2885 GCF_964263775.1 Agreia sp.
GGCGAGGCGCGGTGTACCGCTGGTGCACGCCGCGGCGTCTCGGCTGATGGCAGCACTCACCAATGAGGAGTGACACCCTGCCCGGAGCCGAGCACCACGACAATAACCATCCAACCGCAGGGTACCGAGCTGTTCCTCATAGGCGCGGCAGGACGGGGAGAGGGTCGCCTGGTAAGGGAGGATTCAGAGCCATGGCCAGTGCATCGGCCTTCGTGATGTTCTCTGGATAGTTGTACCGGGTGAAATTTCCCTGCGGGTCACCCCGTGAAACCGGCAGCTCTATAGCTGATTCCTCGATGATGCGACCGACGAGGGCTGCCGTGCTCGTAGGGCGTGCTCGCCCGTCATAGTCGCGAAGGATGACTGAAGCTCGAAGACGATGTTCTTGACTCGAGAGCTCAAGCTGCACACAACGCTCAGCCCCAATGGTGCTGACGAGCAAGCGCGCACGGTCGATGTCGGAGAAGTGGACAACGCGACGACCGACGCGAAGCACACCGAGGCGCTCGCTTACGAAAGTACTCGTCATCCGTCGGCGACGGATCGCCACGAGGTATGCGACGAGCAGAACCACGAGCACCATTGCAGTGAGCACCGTGATGAGCAGACGGGAGGAGACCCCGAGTGACTCCGGGAGAAGAAACCAGAGGACGCCGAGCAGCGTCGGCAACGCGAAGATCGAGAAAGCGTGGGCCCAGAACATGAGTGCAGCGTTGGACGGGCGCCGATCATCGAGCACGGTCCACTTGCTACTCTCGCTCATGGTCGCGATCTTGCCAGACGTGACGCCCGATGCACGCGCCCATGTCTGAGGCGTCGGCTAACGTAAGTCCTCACGGGCCGCCGAGCAGACCAAGGGGCATGAATGAGCGAGATAGAGCTGATCAGCGACGGCGACGGCGTCGCTGTCATCGGCGATCCGGCGGCAGTCGAGTTTTTCCTCAGTTCCGCCGGCCTACTGTCCAGAGAATTTCCGCTTCAGCGCCGGTTCGGGTCGACGTTGAGGGCCGGTGCGGGCGTCATGCAAGCCGCATCCGAGATTACGGCGAACGCCGGTCGATGGGTCAAGCTCACTGAAGAGTCAGCCAACGCCATGCAGGTAGGCCATCTGATGAAGGGTTCGTCGTCTGGCCTGAGCCGCGCCGTGCTTACCCATAACGGCAAGGTCACCAAGCTTCTAGAGTTCACGAAGCCTGACGCAATCGGCTCGATCCTGACTAATCCGGCCGTGCTGGCGGGCGCGGCGGGGATCATGGCACAGCTCGCCATGAAGCAGTCGATGGATGAAATCACCGACTATCTCAAGGTCATCGACCAGAAGGTCGACGATATTCTCCTGGCTCAAAAGGATGCCGCCATTGCGCAGATGATCGGAGTGGGTTTCGTCATCGACGACGCAATGACGGTTCGAGAGCACACGGGCCGCGTGTCGGATGTCACCTGGTCGAAGGTGCAGGGCGCAGAACAAGCGATCGCGACCACTCAGGGATATGCGCTGCGACAACTGGACGCTCTTGCGAAGAAGATGGAGAAGAAGTCGAACGCCGGCGATCTCGCCAAGCTCTCCAAAAACGCCCAGACCATCGTTGAAGAGTGGCTGGCTGTCTTGGCTCGGTGTTTCCAGCTTCAAGAAGGGCTCGCCATTCTCGAGCTGGATCGCGTGTTCGACTCCAGCCCCGATGATCTCGACCGCCACCGCAGCGGCCTGCAATCAGCGCGGCTCAAGCGCCGCGACCAGATCGCGCGAAGCACCGCCCGTCTCATGGCGCGGATGGACGCGGTGTCGGGGATTGCCAACACGCGCGTTCTGCTGCACCCGCTCACATCCGGTGCCGTCGTCAAGTCGGGAAACGAAGTCGCTGCTGACGTGCTGGTGTTCCACGAGTGCCTCGGCATCGAGAGCGATCGCGAGTCGCTCGAGGCGAAGCGCTGGACCGAAGCGTTTGGAGAGACGAGGGACAAGGCGGTCGAGACGGGCACGGAAAGTGTCGACGCAGTCCGGCGTTTCGGGATCAAGACTTTCGACGGAGCGAAGTCGGCCGGTGAGAAGCTCTCGCATGGGGTCGCAGAGCGGTGGCAACGACGCACCGACCGTTCTGGGCGAGAAAGCGATAGCTGAGGAGACCGTTTCGATCGGTCGCGGGGAAGGGCACTCGTCGAGCCCCTCAGGAGAGCGAGCAGGTTCTGCTAGACAATCTCTCTGATCAGACCTGACTAGGTTACGATTCCGACGTGTCGGAATCCGTGAACATCTACGACGCGAAGACGGGGTTCTCCCGACTGGTCGCACGAGCCGAGGCCGGCGAGACGATCGCTATCAGCCGCAACGGTCGCGCGGTCGCGCGGCTGGTTCCGGCTTCTGCCGATCGCCGTCCGCGGATTCCGGGGGCTTGGCGCGACCGCGTTGTCATCGCCGAGGATTTCGACAGCTTCCCCGCCGACGACGAGCGCGACTGGTATGGCGCGTGAAGTACTGCTCGACACGCATGCGCTGTTGTGGTGGCTCGGCGATCATCCGAGCCTGACCGACGCGCACCGGCGTACGGCATCGTGGTGAGGTAGCGCCGTCGTCCCTAGACGCCGCGCCCGAACCGGCGATGACGGGCCTGTCAAGTCCGGTGGCTGCCGCACACGCCCAACGTAGTTTGAGCACGGCAGACGCGATACACGCGCACGACGACGGGAGTTCAGCCATGAGCGACAACGGTGCACCTATCGACTTCGACGCAGACCCGAAGAACACGTACGGCACTCCCGGCGACGACGAGTCAGCGGACACCGCTTCGGGGGGCAACCCCGACACCACCGACGCGAACGACGCTCCCGTCGACAACCCGTCCGGCGGATGACACCGACCGAGCTTCACCTGACCAACCCCTGATCGG
>NZ_CAXVWM010000125.1:0-25810 GCF_964263775.1 Agreia sp.
GTTTCAAAACACCACCCGGGTGGCCCCCCGCCCCCCCACCCCCGACCGCCCCGCGCGCCCCGCCGGGCGCGTCACCGGGGGGGGGGCGGCCCGGGCGCCCCCGCCGTGGTGTCGTCGGTGGCGGCGGGCTCGCGCGTCACGTAGTCGAAGCCCCGGTCATCGATCACGAGCGGCACCTCGGCAGTCACCTTTGGATAGTCCCAGGAATCGTCGAAGAGGAAGCCCTCCCTGAGGGTCTTGTCGAGGATCCGCACGGTGATCGGATCGCCCGCCGCGAACGTCGACTCCCAAACCTCCCACAGCAGCAGCACCGACTGTTCGACGCCCGGCTGCAAGACGGGATCCGTCGAGGACTCGCCGAGTCGGATGACCTGGTCGGCCTGCGGCTCGCCCTCCGCGCCCGAGAGCCCCGTGACCAGCACGTTGTCTTTCACCGTGCTCACGGGCGTGTTCGACACGTTGGTGACCAGGGCCCGAACGACGACGAAGCGATGACCCGGCTTCGGCTCGAGATAGGGATCGAAGCCGTCGGCGAGCCACGCATCCTCGACCGTCACGTCGAGCTGCTTTCCGCTTAACGCCTGGCCGGTCGCCGCTCGTGCCACGGGGGGTTCAGCGACGGTGTCCAACCCTCCAAAGCCCGCCACCGCGCCGACCACCACCACGACCGCCGAGGCCGCGTAGACGGCCGGCGAGACGCGTTCTGCCAGGGCGAGAACCCGCGACGACGTGCGATCGCGGAGCCCGGGCATGGCTCCAACTTAGTCGGCGCCCGAATCGAGGGCGCAGAATGGACGCATGGCCGACGCACAGAGAACCGAAGCTCGAAAGAACGACACCCCAGACGCCGCTGCCTCGTCAGGGTCGAGCAATAGAGGCACGACTCCGAAATCGACGACGTTCCGCGACTTCATCGCGAGCGGGTGGGCCGACCGCACCGACGTCGTTCCGCCGCCGCGCGCCGAGGCATCCTTCGCCGCCGCGCGCCGTGAGGCGATCTCCGCGCTCCACCCCGGCGAGACGCTCGTCATTCCGGCGGGCGATCGCAAGCAGCGCTCGAATGACACCGACTACCCGTTCCGGGCGCATTCCGCGTTCTCCTGGCTCACAGCCTGGGGCTCCGACAGCGAGCCCGGTGCAATGCTCGTGCTGGAGCCGCGCCCGGGCGGCGGCCACGATGCGACCCTCTTCTTCCGCGAACGCGCGGGCCGCGACTCCGACGAGTTCTACGCCAACTCCGAGATCGGCGAGTTCTGGATCGGTGCACGCCCCTCCCTCGCCCAGGTCGCCGGCGACTTAGGGCTCAAGACCCGCGGCATCGCCGAGTTCGAGACCGTGCGTACGGCGGCGGATGCGACGACGCGCGTCGTTCGCGAAGCCGCGGGCGACCTCCTGCCGGGCACCGACGACGAACTCGACGCGGGCCTCGCCCGAAATCTCTCGGAACTGCGCCTCGTGAAAGACGAATTCGAGATCGATCAGATGCGCCAGGCCGTCGACGCGACGGCGCGGGGATTCGAGGATGTCATCCGCGACCTTTCACGCATCTCGACCCACGAGCGCGGCGAGCGCCTCGTGGAGGGAGTCTTCAATACGCGCGCCCGCGCCGACGGCAACGCGGTCGGCTACGACACCATCGCCGCCTCAGGGCCCCACGCCTGCGTGCTGCACTGGACGAGAAACGACGGCCCGGTCGTGCCGGGCGACCTCATGCTGCTCGACGCCGGTGTCGAACTCGACACCCTGTACACCGCCGACATCACGCGCACCCTGCCGATCTCCGGAACGTTCTCCCCCGTTCAGCGAGACATCTACGAAGCCGTACGCGAGGCGGCCGATGCGGCCTTCGCGATCGTGCGCCCGGGCATCCGGTTTCGCGAGATTCACGCGACCGCCATGGCCGTCATCGCCCGCCGCACCTCGGAATGGGGCCTTCTGCCGGTCACTGCGGACGAGGCGTTGGAGACCGACAACCAGCAGCATCGTCGGTACATGGTGCACGGCACGAGCCATCACCTCGGCATCGACGTGCACGATTGCGCACAGGCTCGCCGAGAGATGTACCTCGACGGCATCGTGGAGGAGGGAATGGTCTTCACCATCGAGCCCGGACTCTACTTCCAGCCCGACGACCTCACCGTTCCGGAATCATTCCGCGGCATCGGCGTTCGCATCGAGGACGACATTCTCGTGACGGCCGACGGGGCCGAGAACCTGTCGGCGGGCATCCCCCGCACCGCCGACGATGTCGAGGCGTGGATCGCGTCGCTCTCGTAGCAGCCGGTGCACACCGGCAGGGGCGCTCTCAGCGCTCGAGTACGTTGCGAGCCTTGTTGGCGACGTCGGGGCTCACCACGAGCGAATAGCTCGTGGCTATCACCTGCATGGTCGACGTGAAATCGCGCCGACGCCGCGAGATCGAATAGGTCACGACCCGAAACAGCAGTCCGAAGCCGGCACCGATGAGGCTGGCCGCGGCGATGAACGGAAGCGACGTCGCGGTGGGCGAGAGAATGACCAGGAAGAAGCCGAAGAACAGTCCGAGCCACAGCCCGCTGAGCGCCCCGGAGATCGCGGCGCGGGCGTAGCTCTGCTTGCCGATCACCCGTTCGACGCTCTTGAGGTCATTGCCGACGATCGACACCTGGGCGACGGGAAAGTCGGCGTGCGCCAGGCTGTCGACAGCCGCCTGGGCCTCGCCGTACGACTCGTAGCTGGCGACGATCTCGCCGCGAGGAATCGAGGCGGAAACGTTGGGGGCTCGACCGCCGAAGGGCTTCTGGTTGCTCACCCTTCCATCCTCCCATGGCGCCGCCGACGAAGGTCTAAGTTAGAGAGGTGAGTGCCACCAGAGTCTTCGTCGCCAGATTGGCCGGGTGCACCGTCTTCGACCCCGCCGGCGACCGCCTCGGCAAGGTTCGCGACGTGCTTGTGGTCTACCGCAGAACCGAGTCGCCCCGCGTGGTCGGGCTCATCGTCGAGATTCCCGGCAAGCGCCGCGTCTTTCTGTCGATCGGTCGCGTCACCTCGATCGGCAGCGGTCAGATCATCACGACCGGGCTCATCAACGTGCGCCGGTTCGAGCAACGCGGCGGCGAAGTGCGCGTGATCGCCGAGATGCTGGGCCGCAAGCTCGACTTCAACGACGGCAGCGGCGAAGCGACCGTCGAAGACGTGGCGATCGAGGAAGTGGGTCCCGGCGAATGGCAGGTCGCCCAGCTCTTCGTGCGGCGCCCCAAGGTCGGCGCATCCCCGTTCGCCAAAGGTGCGACGTCGTTCGCGCTCTGGCGCGAGGTGGTCGAGCAGACCAAGGGCGGAGAGGCGCAGTCGGCCGAGCAGTTGATCGCGACCTACTCCGACCTGAAGCCCGCAGACCTCGCATCGACGCTCATGGACCTGCCCCAGGCGCGCATGCTCGAGGTGGCGGAAGAGCTGCCCGACGCGCGCCTCGCAGACGTGCTCGAAGAGATGCCCGAGAGTGAACAGGTCGAGATCCTCGGGCAGCTCGACGACGACCGCGCCGCCGACGTTCTCGACCAGATGCAGCCCGACGACGCGGCCGACTTGATCGCCCAGCTATCCGGCGAACGCGGTGAGGCCCTTCTGAGCCTGATGCAGCCCGAAGAGGCCGACGATGTGCGGATGCTGCTGTCGTACGAGCCCGACACCGCCGGTGGTCTGATGACCACGGAGCCCATCATCGTGTCGGCCGACGCCACTGTGGCCGAGGGGCTCGCACTGATCCGCCGTCAAGAGATGGCGCCCGCTCTGGGCGCCGCGATCTGCGTCACGCTGCCCCCGTACGAGCCGCCGACCGGCCGGTTCCTCGGCATGGTGCACTTTCAGCGCATGCTCCGCTATCCCCCGCACGAGCGCCTGGGCACGCTTCTCGATCCAAGCCTCGACCCGGTCACCGCCGACACCTCAGCGGCCGAAGTCTCCCGTATTCTCGCCAGCTACAACCTCGTGTCCGTTCCGGTCGTCGATGACAACCACCGACTCGTCGGGGTGGTGACCATTGACGATGTTCTCGATTACCTTCTGCCCGATGACTGGCGAAGTCACGACGGCGACGAGAAACGCACCCCGACGCGTTTTCCCGAACGCCTCGGAACAGTTCCCGTTCCCACGAAGAGACCCGTACGCATAGGCGCACGAAGGAGGGCCGGCAATGGCACGCACTAACCGTTCGGACACCCGCCTCGACGCGCCGAAAGGCCTGCGCAGCAACGTCATCCCCCGGCGCAACCGGCAGAGCCGCGACCGCTTCGGCCGAGGAACAGAGGCCATCGCCCGAGGCATGGGAACACCGTGGTTCCTCGTCATCCTCACGCTCTTCGTGGTCGCTTGGATGTTCTACAACACCACGGCGCCCGAAGGCCTGCGCTTCGACGACGCAGCGATCGGATTCACCGCGCTGACCCTGATCCTGTCGTTGCAGGCCTCGTATGCCGCTCCCCTGATTCTGTTGGCGCAGAACCGGCAGGACGACCGCGACCGTGTGCAGATCGAGCAGGATCGACAGCGAGCCGAGCGCAACCTCGCCGATACCGAGTATCTGGCCCGCGAGGTCGTCGCCCTGCGGCTCGCTATGAAAGACCTCGCGAGCAAGGACTTCATCCGCACCGAGCTGCGAGCGTTCCTCGACGAGCTCGACCGCGACGCCGGGTCAGACGTCGAGGGTCGCCGCCCCGCCGGAACAACCGGTGCCTGACGTGACCGGTGCTCAGCAGCTCGACCTCGCCGTTCGGCAGGCCCTGTCGCGCGTCATCGACCCGGAGATCCGCAAACCGATCACCGACCTCGATATGGTCGGGCTGATCTCGGTCGACCAGGCCGGGCGCGCGTTGGTCGGGCTCAAGCTGACGATCGTCGGATGCCCGGCCGCCGACACGATCCAACGCGACGTGGTGGCGGCGGCATCCGGGGTGCCGGGTGTCACGGCGGTCGACATCGATCTGTCGATCATGAATTCCGATGAACGCACGGCACTCATCGACAAGCTCCGGGGTTCGGCGCCGCGCCGCTCTGTTCAGTTCGGCCCCGACTCATTGACTCGCGTGTACGCCGTGACCAGCGGCAAGGGCGGCGTCGGAAAATCGACCTTGACCGCGAATCTCGCGGTCGCCCTCGCCGCCCGGGGACTGCGCGTCGGCATCGTCGACGCCGACGTCTACGGCTTCTCGATTCCGGCCATCCTCGGCCTCGTCGACGACGACGGGCTGGCCGTGAAACCCACCCGGGTCGGCGATATGATCCTTCCTCCGGTCGGTCGCGACGTGAAGGTGATCTCGATCGGCATGTTCATCGACGCCGCGCCCGGCTCTGGTTCCGCGGGCGGCGCGGTGGCGTGGCGCGGCCCGATGCTGCACCGAACCATCCAGCAGTTTCTCACCGACGTGTTCTTCGGCGACCTCGATGTGCTGCTTCTCGACCTTCCGCCCGGCACCGGTGACATCGCGATCTCCATCGGCCAGCTGCTTCCGAATGCGGAGGTCATCGTGGTGACGACTCCGCAGCCCGCCGCGGCCGATGTCGCCGAACGATCCGGTATCGTCGCCCGGCAGACCGGGCAGCGGATCTTCGGTGTCATCGAGAACATGGGCCCTCTGGTACAGGCGGACGGTTCTCTGCTCGACCTCTTCGGCTCGGGGGGAGGCGAAGAGGTGGCGAGGCGCCTCTCGCACGGGCAGGATGCGCCGGTTCCGTTGCTCGCCTCGGTGCCGCTGAGCCTCGAGCTGCGTCGGGGCGGCGATGCGGGCGAACCCCTCGTGCTCGCAGACCCCTCCGACCCTGCAAGCGTTGCGATCAGGTCGGTCGCCGATGTGATCGCGACGCGCGGCAGACAGCTGGCGGGCCGTCGTCTCGGCGTCTTTCCGCGCTGAATCCGTCCTCTCCTCACCACTGAACCTGTATCGCAATTACTCCACAGCACCCCGCGCGGGGTCGACCGAAATGCGTTCCGGGGTCGGTCGCTGCACCTAGCCTGACCGCATGATCGACGTCGCGTATCCCGTTCCCTTTGCCATCGAGAGGCGCACCGCGCCGCACACGCTGGTGCTCACCAACAGCAGTTCCGAGCGGCTGACGGCCCTGTCGTTCAGCCTCCTGGGCACAGGCACCCTGCGCACCACGGCTCCGCTGATGCTCGATCCTGGCCGCCAAGTCAGACTCGTCGTCTCGGGCCAGGAGCTGCCCCGTCGTGGAATCCTCGTCGTGCGCTGGTTCCGACCCGACGACTCCGAATACCTCTGGCGCATCACGTTCTGACGGGTTCGGTGCCGGTGTTCGCACCGGCGTGCCAGTATGGGTCGCATCGATGGCGGAAGGTGCCGGTATGAACGACGACGTTCCTGCGGTGGATGCGCAGCGCCGCGAGCTCCAACGCCGCGTGTTCTCGGCCGCGAGCGACGCGACCGATGCGCGCGTGGCCGCACGACAACTGCAGCAGCTCGACGAGCGCCGTCAGCAGTCGGCCGCAGAAAGCGCCCGTCGCGCGGCCACGGCGCTCGAACCGCATCCGCAACCATCGGCATCCGCGACGGGGCCGCAGGGCGAGGGCGAGGCCCGCTCGCTCGACGCCCCCGTCGTCACGGCCGTCATCGCCTCGGTCGCAGACCTGGCGCCGACGCCGTTCACATTCGCTCGCTTCGCTGCGGCGGTTCTTCTGGCCTTGGCCGTCGGGCTCGCCGCGGGCGTATCCGCCGCTTCGAGACCCGTCGCAGTGCTGCAGACGGCGCCACCCGCTGTCGTGGTCGACACCAGCGGCGCGCTCGCGCTGTTCGAGCGACCGCAGATCGACGCCGATATCCCTGTTCAGTCGCTTCCGGCGACCGTCATCAGAGAATCGATCCGCGCGATGGGCGACCCGTTCTTCGAGCTCTACATCGGGCGCAATGCCGCCAACATGGTCTGCCTCTTCGCCGTGCAACCCGCAGACTCGTTCTCCATGTCCTGCGTCACGATCGACGAGTTCCCGTCGACCGGCATCCGGCTGGAATGGTCGGGTGAGATGTCGAGCATCTCGGCCGACGGCACGACGCGCGTCGTACCGTCGACGATGAAAGCCATCTGGAGACCCGACGGCACGCTCGACCTGGGCGGGGGGCCGCGTTGACGACCCGGTCGAACAGGTCGGCGGCTCCGAGACGCAGCGCCTCAGAGACGAGAGCTGATCAGAGCATGGCGATCTGCGGCATCCAGCCGAATATCAGGTCGGCCAGAACCGGGATGACGACACAGAGAAGCGCGGTCACCGCGACGCATCCCACGAGCACGAGGGCCGCGAGCGTCCAGAGCGACGATGTCCAGTCGGCCGACACCGTGTCATCGGTGACGACGAAGCCGTCGGCGCCGGAGAACAGGGAGGTGACCGTGTCAGTGCCGTCGACGTCGCTTGTCATGAGACCAATCTAACGTGCAGACATCGACAATCAGGTGGACTCCGCGTCGTACGGCGTGGCAGCGGCGGCGGGTGCCTCTGCCGGGACGGCGTCTGTCACCTCTGCCCCCGCGGTGGTCGTCTTCGAGGGCGTGGCGCGCTCCGGCTTCGACACGGGCTTGACTACAGGGGTGGCCGCGGCGGGGCCATCGTCGAGCAGGGCCTCGCGGATAATGCGCCGCGGATCGTACTGGCGGGGATCGAGTTTCTTCCAGTCGACCTCGTCGAACTCCGGGCCCATCTCCTCTTTCATGCGCACCTTGGCGCCGTTGGCGTAGTCGCGCAGGGTTCGAACGAGGCGGCCGAGCTTGGCCGCGTAGCTCGGAAGCCTGTCGGGGCCGAGCAGGAAGACGGCGATCACTCCCACGAGCAGCAGCTTCTCGAACGACAACCCGTTGAACACCATCCCAGACTACCTCCGCCGCGTGGCTCGCAGCTGATAGCGCCGTGAAGTACCTATGCTTGGCCGAGGGAGAGTGACGTGTCAGGTAAAGAAATGAACTGGAAGTACTCCGAGGACGTCGTCCTGGAGCCGGCCGGGCTCGCGCAGGCTCGCGCGCACTCGCTCGAACTGGGCATCGACCCGGTCTCGCCCGCCATCGGAGCCCAGCTCGGCGTGCTCGCCGCGGCATCCGGAGCCCTGTCGATCATCGAGGTCGGAACGGGCGCGGGTGTGTCAGGCCTCTGGATGCTCCGAGGCGCGCCCGACGCCGCGATCACGTCGATCGACACCGAGGTCGAGTACCAGCAGGCCGCACGCGCCGCGTTCCTCGCGGAAGGCATCCCCGCGAATCGGTTCCGCCTCATCGCCGGCCGAGCTGTCGACGTGCTACCTCGCATGAACGAGAACTCCTACGACCTCGTGCTCATCGACGCCGACACCGAATCTGTGATCGAGTACGTCGAGCACGGGCTCCGACTGGTGCGAAAGGGTGGAACGGTCGCGGTTCCCCACGCCCTGTGGCGCGATCGGGTGGCCGATCCAGCGCAGCGTGACGATACGGCAACCGACTTCCGCACACTCATCGCCGAGCTGTCGAAGTCGAGCGCGGTGCTCGTCGCACTGTCTCCTGCGGGCGACGGACTGCTGCAGATAACAAAAGTCGGCGACTGATCGTCACGGGATGCGGGTGCGATACCCGCTCTCCCGTCAGACCAGCCGCCGAGCTTTGATTTCGTGGTGCGCCTCGAAAGTGCGCGGCCAGGATCAGGCGGGAGTGACAACCCCCGCGAGAGCATCGTGCAACTCTTTCGCCTCGGCATCGTTCACCGAAACCACGAGGCGACCGCCTCCCTCGAGTGGCACTCGCACGATAATGAGGCGTCCTTCTTTGACAGCCTCCATTGGTCCGTCTCCGGTCCTGGGCTTCATGGCGGCCATGCGGCTCCCTTTCGTCGTGAACTTCTATTATCCGCTATTTCCCGACACTTCTGCCGCACCCCTACCGAGGCAGCGTGCTCACGGCGGTGTCCAGTCGGCTCCGTCGACGCCCCAGCAGAGCAGTAGCCATCCGATCTGGGCGGCGAGAAAGACGACAACCATCGACACCCGATAGACCGGTGACTTCGGCTGGGCGACCGCGCCCAGCAGCGGAAACATCGGCATCAGCAGGCGGAACGTGCTGGACTGCGGAAAGAAGACGGCCACAAGGTAGACGCCGTAGCTCACCACCCAGAGTCGCAGGTCGGCGCCGAGTCGCCGCACCGGCGCGAGAAACAGACTGAGGGCGAACGCCACCATAAGCAGCACGACGACCGCTCCCCCGGCAGCGATTCCGGATTGCGAGTCGAGCCACCAGTTCGCGGCCTGAAACCACGGCGCGAACGGAACGAGGTGCTGGTAGCCGATGTAGGCCGACCGCCAGGCCAGCTCCGTGTCGGTGTACGCCGTCAGGTCGCCCGTGGCCAGCGCGGCTACCGCGGGCCACAGCAGTCCCATCGCCGCACTGAACAGGGCGATCAGGCTCACGACTATCCGCTCTCGCCACGGGAACGGCTCGGCGCGCCGCATGACGAGCCTCACGATCATATGCAGGCCGAGAAAGAGCGTGAAGGCGAGCCCGGACGGCCTCGTGAGAGCCATGACGGCGATCACGGGAACCAGCCAGCCGTATCGCCGCTCGACGACGAGATACAGGGCCAGAACGAGCAGGAACGTGTAGAGCGACTCGGCATACGACAGCTGGAACAGCGCCGACACGGGCGCGATGCAGAACAGCACCACCGAGAACATGGCGGTCTGCGAATCGCCGAGCACACGCGCCATGAGCCTGAAGAAGACGAGAGCGGCGCCGAATCCTGCGATGACCGAGACCGCCACCGACACGATGGGCCACGGGAGCGTCGTCACGATCATGAGGCCCCGAACCAGGAACGGATACACGGGCATGAACGCCCAGGCGTTCTCGCCGATGTGGCCGTCGGCCGTCAGTGGCAGCTGATCCGGGTATCCCGTGACGGCGACAATGAAGTACCAGTGCCCGTCCCAGATGGTCGCGAAATCGGCATAGGCCGGATGCGCGCCCGTCCACGGGTTGGGTCCCTGAACGGCCGCGATCGCCAGGATGATGACGGTGCTGATGACGCGGGCGGCTCCATAGACGAGCGCCACGCGCCCCCACCAGGGCAACACCCGGTAGCGCACGAGAGCGGCGCGCCTCCGCGTGATCATTCGGTCGGGCCGACGGTTCCGGTCAGCCACCGACGCAGACCGTCTTCGCAGTCGGTGATCTGGCTGAGGAGTACGCGCTCATCATCTGCGTGCGCCTTCAGCGGGTCGCCCGGGCCGTAGTTCACCGCGGGAACGCCGAGCGCCGAGAACCGCGCGACGTCGGTCCAGCCGTACTTGGGCCGCGGTTCTCCGCCGACGGCCTCGATGAATTCCTGGGCGACGGGTGCGTCGAGCCCGGGACGCGCTCCCTCGGCCACGTCGACGATGGTCACGGAGAAGCCCGCGAAGAGTTCGCGGATGTGGGCCTGGGCCTCGTCGCCGGAGCGGGACGGCGCGAACCTGTAGTTGACCTCGACCACGGCCGCATCCGGAATCACGTTGCCGGCGACCCCGCCGCCGATGCCCACGGCGTTCAGGCCCTCGCGGTAGACCAGGCCCTCGACCTCGACCTGACGGGGCTCGTATGCGGCCAGGGTGGCGAGGATGGGAGCGAGCGAATGGATCGCGTTGTCGCCCACCCAGCTGCGCGCAGAATGGGCGCGAAGGCCGTGTGTGCGGATCTCGGCCCGCAGTGTTCCGTTGCAGCCGCCCTCGATCAGCGAATTGGTCGGTTCGCCGAGGATGGCGAAGTCCCCGGCGAAGAGCTCCGGGGCGTGCCGGGCGAGGCGGCCGAGGCCGTTGAGCTCGCTCGACACCTCTTCGTTGTCGTACCACATCCAGGTGATGTCGACGACGGGCTCGGTGAGCTCGGCGGCGAGCTTGAGCTGCACTGCGACGCCGCCCTTCATGTCGACCGTTCCCCGGCCCCACAGATAGTCGCCCGCGGCGCCCGCCGGTGAGCCTTCCTCGAGCGTCTCGTATCGCGTCGGAACATTCTCGTTGATCGGCACCGTGTCGATGTGACCCGCGATCACGACGCGCGACGACCGGCCCAGCCGTGTGCGGGCGACGACCGTGTCGCCGTCTCGATGCAGCTCGAGATGGTCGCATCCCACCAGGCTCGCAACGATCGCGTCGGCTATCGCGTTCTCGTCGCCCGAGACCGATCGCATGTCGCACAACTGCTTCGTCAACTCGATCGAACTCGCGCCGAGATCGAGGGTCGCACGCGGAGCGGGGGCAGAATCCGTCATGCTTCCCAGCCTAGATGCCCATGTCTACCGCGGCTGGCGACGGCGGCCGGCGGCGGCGGACTCGATAGGCTCACTGCATGAGTTCTGAGACACCAGCCAGCCCTCCAGCCCCCGAATTCGCCTGGGCGTCGGGTCTCGTGACCACCTCCGGCGCCGGCGTCGTACTCGACGCGTGGTACCCGGGCCCCGCGCTGGGGAGGCTGCCCGACGGCGCCGACACGCATTTCGCCCCGGCCGAACTCGAAGCCCAGGCCCTGCCCGACGCCCGGCGAAACGTGACCGTCGATGTCGTGACGATCGAGATCGCTCTGCGCGAGCCTCCGGCCTCGACCCCGGATGCCTACCTGCGGCTCCACCTGTTGTCGCACCTTCTCGTGCGGCCCAACACGATCAACCTCGATGGCATCTTCGGGCACCTGCCTATCGTGGTCTGGACGAACGCGGGCCCGGTTCATCCCGACGACTTCGATCGTCTGCGCCCGACGCTGCAGCGCCAGGGCATCGCCAGCACCGGCATCGACAAGTTTCCCCGCCTGCTCGATTACGTGAGCCCCTCGGGCGTGCGTATTGCCGACGCCTCTCGGGTGCGCCTCGGGGCCCATCTCGCCCCGGGCACCACTGTGATGCACGAGGGGTTCGTGAATTTCAACGCGGGCACGCTCGGCACCTCCATGATCGAGGGTCGCGTCTCGCAGGGGGTCGTCGTCGGTGACGGATCGGACATCGGCGGCGGCGCATCCATCATGGGCACCCTGTCGGGCGGGGGAACCCAGCGCGTGTCGATCGGGACACGCGCCCTCCTCGGCGCGAACTCCGGAATCGGCATCTCGATCGGCGATGACTCGGTGGTCGAGGCGGGTCTCTACGTGACCGCCGGCACCAAGGTCGTGCTCGTCGACTCCGCGCCCACCGCGGATGGGGTGCGTCGCACGGCCAAGGCGGTCGAGCTCTCCGGGGTTCCCAACCTGCTGTTCCGTCGCAACTCGCTCACCGGCTCGGTCGAGGTGCTGCCCCGCACCGGGGCGGGCATCCAGCTCAACGCCGTGTTGCATGCCTGATCCCCACCCGTTCACACGAATTCTCAAAGGACTTCACGAATGACCTCTCTCGATCCCGAACCGATCAGCACGTCCGAGCTGGCGAACTACTTCGACCACACGCTGTTGAAGCCCGAGGCCACGGCCGGCGATGTCTCCGCTCTGGTCGCCGAGGCCTCCGAGCTCGGGGCGTACTCCGTGTGCGTGTCACCGTCGATGCTGCCGCTCGAGATTCCCGAGGCATCGTCGCTCAAGATCGCCGTCGTCTGCGGCTTCCCGTCGGGCAAGCATCACTCCGCGATCAAGGCGGCGGAGGCGCGCCTGTCGATCGAGCAGGGCGCCGACGAGGTCGACATGGTCATCGACGTGGGCGCCGCCCGCGCGGGAGCCTTCGATCGCGTGCAGGCAGACATCGCCGCGGTGCGCGCAGAGGTTGCCGCGCCGCGTGTTCTCAAGGTCATCATCGAATCGGCCGCGCTCGACGACTCTCAGATCGTCGCCGTGTGCCAGGCGGCCGAGGCCGCGGGTGCCGACTTCGTCAAGACCTCCACGGGCTTCCACCCGGCGGGCGGCGCGACGGTCCACGCCGTTCGCCTGATGAACGAGACCGTGGGAGGACGGCTCGGCGTCAAGGCATCCGGTGGCATCCGCAGCTACGACGACGCCCTCGCGATGATCGCGGCGGGTGCGACACGGCTCGGCGTGTCGAGTTCGCGCCAGGTTCTCTCGGGAGCCCCCGCCACGGGTGACGGCGGCTACTGAGTTCTAGCGCTGCGTCGGCAGATCGCGCGCCGGGTGGCCTAAGTAGAGCTGCTGCGGGCGACCGATCTTGGTCTGCGGGTCGGAGGTCATCTCGCGCCAGTGCGCGATCCATCCGGGAAGCCGACCGATGGCGAAGAGCACCGTGAACATGCGGGTGGGGAAGCCCATCGCCTTGTAGATGACTCCGGTGTAGAAGTCGACGTTCGGGTACAGGCGACGCTCTTTGAAGTAATCGTCTGCCAGGGCGATCTGTTCGAGTTCCTTCGCGATCTCGAGCAGGTCGTCGTGAACTCCGAGCGCCTCGAGAACTTCGTCTGCGCTCTCTTTGACGAGCTTGGCGCGTGGGTCGTAGTTCTTGTAGACGCGGTGCCCGAAGCCCATGAGCTTGACTCCGGCCTCTTTGTTCTTGACGCGCTCCACGTACTTCGCGACGCCCTCGCCCGAAGCCTGGATGTCGCCGAGCATGCTGAGCACGGCCTCGTTGGCGCCGCCGTGCAGCGGACCGAATAGGGCGTTGATGCCGGCCGAGATCGACGCGAACATGTTGGCCTGGGTCGAACCGACGAGCCGCACGGTCGACGTCGACGCATTCTGCTCGTGGTCGGCGTGCAGAATGAGCAGGCGTTCGAGCGCGCTCGAGACGACGGGATTCACCTCGTAGGGCTCGGCCATCGTGCCGAAGTTGAGGCGAAGAAAGTTGTCGACGAAGCTCAGGCTGTTGTCGGGGTAGAGGAACGCTTGGCCGATGCTCTTCTTGTGTGCGTACGCGGCCATCACGGGCATCTTGGCCAGCAGGCGCATCGTCGAGATCTCGACATGCTCGGGGTTGGTCGGATCGAGCGAGTCCTGATAGTACGTCGACAGGGCGGATACGCCGCTCGAGAGCACAGACATGGGGTGTGCCTGGTGAGGCAGTCCGTCGAAGAAGCGTTTGAGGTCTTCGTGCAACAGCGTGTGGCGGCGGATGCGCCCGTCGAAGTCGTCGAGCTCGCTCTCGGTGGGGATCTCGCCATAGATGAGAAGCCAGGCGACCTCGAGAAAGCCGAGCCCCTTCGCCACCTGCTCGATCGGATACCCGCGATAGAGCAGAGTGCCCTGGTCTCCGTCGATGTAGGTGATGTTCGACTTGGTGGCCGCCGTGTTGACGAAGCCGTAGTCGAGGGTCGTCATGCCGGTCTGCTTGGTGAACGTCGACAGATCGATCGAGGACGCCCCGTCGACGCTTGGCAGGATCGGGAACTCGGCTGTGCCCCCGGGAAAAGACAGTGTCGCCTTCTGGGGTTCTCGTGCTTCGGGTTCTGATGCTGCTGCGTGCTGCCCGACGTCGGTCACGGCGCCTCCTGACGAGTGTTCCTGCCTGATGGTAAGTGGCGGGACGCTAGACGCAGGATGTGTGACCCCGGACCGCGCTGACCCTCCTACAGCCTAGGGTGAAATGAGGGCAACGATGACATCCACACGCAATCGCCGGTTGTCGTTGGAGGATGCCGACAACGGCGGACTCAGAAGAGTCGCGCGGCGGCAGAGGCGATGCGTTCGTCTGTGGCGGTGAGCGACAGCCTCACGTGCTGCGGAGAAGAATCGCCGTAGAACGAACCAGGGCCCGCGAGGATGCCCAGCTCGGCCAATTCTGCGATGGTCTGCCAGGCGTCGACGCCCTTCGTGCCCCACAGATAGAGTCCCGCCTCGCTGCGGTCGATGCGCAGGCCGAAGTTCTCCAGCGCCGGCCGCAAGCGGGTGCGTCGCGCTCGGTAGCGCTCTTTCTGGGCCGCGACGTGCGCGTCGTCGGCGAGGGCCACGACCATCGCCGCCTGCACGGGAGCGGGCGGCATCATGCCCGCGTGCTTGCGAACGGTGAGGAGACGCTCGATCAAAAGCCGGTCGCCCGCAACGAACGCGGCCCGGTACCCCGCCAGGTTGGACTGCTTGCTGAGCGAGTACACGGCGAGGAGGCCCGTGCGGTCTCCCCCGGTGACCCGCACATCGAGCACGCTCGGCACGGCCTCGTTCTGCCACTGCCCGTCCCAGCCGAGTTCGGCGTAGCATTCGTCGCTCGCGACGACCGCGCCGAGCTCGCGTGCACGCGCGACCGCCCGAGCCAGGCCGGCGACATCCAGCACCGCCCCGTCGGGGTTGCCGGGCGAATTCAGCCAGACGAGGCGCGTGTTCTCGGGCCACTCGGCCGGGTCGTCGGATGCGACGGCGCTGGCCCCCGCGATAGTGGCGCCGACGGCATACGTCGGATAGGCGGCGCGGGGATGCACCACGACGTCGCCGTCGCCGAGGCCGAGCATCAGGGGCAGCCAGGCGACGAGTTCTTTGGAGCCGATGGTGGGCAGCACCTCGTCATCGCGCACGTCGGGCACGCTGCGCCGACGAGCGAACCAATCGGAGACGGCTGCCCGCAGCGCGGGCGTTCCGGCCGTCTGGGGATAGGAATGGGCGTCGGTCGCGGATGCGAGCGCGTCGCGCACCATCTCCGGCGTCAGGTCGACGGGCGATCCGATCGAGAGGTCGACGATGCCGTCTGGATGCCTTCGCGCGGTCTCCGCGTAGGGCCGCATGGCGTCCCACGGGTAGTCGGGAAGCGCTCGAAGGGCCACGTGATTACTCGCCGTGCGACTGCGCGGGCAGGGCCGAGATGACGGGGTGATCCTTGGCGATCACGCCGACCTTGGCCGCGCCTCCTGGGGAGCCGATGTCGTCGAAGAACTCGACGTTCGCCTTGTAGTAGTCGGCCCACTCTTCGGGAAGATCGTCTTCGTAGTAGATGGCCTCGACGGGGCAGACCGGTTCGCACGCGCCGCAGTCGACGCATTCGTCGGGGTGGATGTAGAGCGAGCGTTCACCCTCGTAGATGCAGTCGACCGGACATTCGTCGATACAGGCCCGGTCTTTGACGTCGACACAGGGCAGGGCGATGACGTAGGTCACAGTGCGTTCGTTCCCTTCACGCCGCACAGAAGATGGTGCGGCTAGACAAGTCTAATTCTTTGCGAAGCGGGGCCACGCGAGCACGAGGAGCGCGATGACCGTCGGGGCGAAGGTCCAGATGACGCCGAGCGCGTTGTTCGGCACGAGTACCGATCCGCCTGCGCTGGGCTGCGAGAGGAGAAATACCGCGACGACGATGCCGAAGGCAGCAAGGATGGCGGCGGTGCGGGTGCTGAGAACCAGCCGCAGGCCCACGAGAAGAAGCGTGATGGCCGGAAGCGCGACGATCAGCCCGACGGGGAGGCTGAACCCCGGCAGCGGCGTCCACGTGGACTGGCTCACGGCCGTGCCCAGAACCCCGAAGAGGGCACCGAGCGCGAGTCCCACGATCCACGAGACGATTTTCGAGGACGGTGCCTCCGGCGGTGTCCCTCGGCGCGGCCCGGTCGTCTGTTCGATCACCCGTCCAGACTATCCGCGCCCGGCTGAGAGCTCGGCGTTCCTCAGACTGGACACGGCGGCAGCTCTGGGTTACAGTCGAATTCGGTAAGGCAAGCCTTACCGAACATCTCGAGTCGACCAGCGTGGGCCGCCTCTCTTTTTCGGCGCCGCCCTGCGCCCCCTCACCGAAGGTCATTTCCGTGCTCGCGAACTTTCTCATCGGCTTGCGTGAGGGACTCGAGGCGGCGCTGGTCGTCGGCATCCTCATCGCCTACGTCGTGAAGATCAGGCGATCCGATGTGCTGAAGCGCATCTGGCTCGGCGTCGGGCTTGCCGTGCTCGTGTCGCTGTCGCTCGGCGCGATCCTCACGTTCGGAACCTACGGCCTGTCGTTCGAGGCGCAGGAGGCCATCGGCGGCTCCCTGTCGATCGTGGCCACGATCTTCGTGACGTGGATGGTCTTCTGGATGCTGCGCACCTCGAAGAACCTCAAGCGCCACCTGCAGCACGACGTCGACGCGCACCTCGACGGGGCCGGATGGGGCCTCGTTCTCGTCGCATTCCTCGCCGTCGGCCGCGAGGGCATAGAGACGGCCCTGTTCATCTGGGCGGCCGTGCAGGCCACGGGCTCGACCACGCTGCCACTCGTCGGGGCAGCCCTCGGCATCGTCGTCGCCGTGCTGCTCGGCTGGCTCATCAATCGCGGACTGGTGCGAATCGATCTGTCGAAGTTCTTCGCCTGGTCGGGTGCCGTTCTCATCGTCGTGGCGGGAGGCGTGCTCTCCTATGGCGTGCACGACCTCCAGGAGGCCGGAATCCTGCCAGGCCTGCACGCCCTGGCCTTCGACGTCTCGGCCGCTGTTCCGCCCGACAGCTGGTATGGAACCCTGCTCAAGGGCACCGTGAACTTCTCGCCCGCGACGACATGGCTCGAGGCCGCAGCGTGGACCCTCTACGTCGTGCCGACGATGTTCGTTTTTCTGCGCGCGGTCTCTCGCAAAACGCCGGCGGCCCAGTCCTTCTCCTCCGACAGCAGCGCAGCCCGACCAACCCCGCAAGGAGCCCGGTGAAAGCCACAGCAGTTCTCACGACGATCGGCGCCGCAGCGACCCTGCTGGCACTCACCGGATGCGTTCCCAACGCGACCCCGTCTGATGCGGCCGCCATCGCGGTCGATTCCAGCGCCGACGCCTGCACGGTCAGCGCGAACACGGCGACCAGCGGAACACTCCGCTTCGAGGTGACGAACTCGGGCGACCAGGTCACCGAGTTCTACCTGCTCGCCGAAGACGGCCTCCGAATAGTCGGCGAGGTCGAGAACGTCGGCCCCGGAATCTCTCGTGACCTCGTCGTGCAGGCCCAGCCGGGCGACTATTTCACCGTCTGCAAGCCGGGCATGATCGGCGACGGCATCGGAAATGCCGCGTTCGTCGTATCCGGAGACACGGTGGAGCTCGCCGGCGACGAGCAGGAGCAGGTCGACGCGGCCGCCACCAACTACGTGGCCTACATCAAAGACCAGGTCGCCCAGCTCGTCACCAAAACAGACACGTTCCTCGCGGCCTACGTGGCCGGCGATGACGAGACCGCTCGCGCCAGCTACGCCACCACGCGTGCGAACTACGAGCGCATCGAGCCCGTTGCCGAGTCGTTCGGAGACCTCGACCCCGAGATCGACTTCCGCGAGGCGGATGTCGCACCCGAAGACGAGTGGACCGGCTGGCACCGCATCGAAAAAGATCTCTTTCCGCCGACGGCGGCCGAGAACGGCGGCATCGAGTACGTCGCCCTCACCTCCGAGGAGCGCGGCTACTATGCCGACAAGCTCGCCGCCAACACGAACGAGCTCTACGACGCCGTTCATGCGAGCGACTACACCGTGACCATCGACGCCATCTCGAACGGCGCCATCGGCCTGCTCGAGGAGGTCGCGAGCGGCAAGATCACCGGCGAGGAGGAGATCTGGTCGCATACAGACCTCTGGGACTTCCAGGCCAACCTCGAAGGCGCACGCGTCGCCTATGAGGGCGTGCGCGACATCGTCGAGGCCAAAGACCCGCAACTCGTAGAGACGCTCGACACCCGGTTCGGCGAGCTCGAAGCACAGCTCGCCGCATACGGAAGCCTCGATGCCGGCTTCGTGTACTACGACCAGCTCACCCCGGCCCAGGTGAAAGAGCTCGCCGATGGCGTCAACTCGCTGAGCGAGCCGCTCAGCGAACTCACCACGACGCTCGTCGCCTAGGCGCCATGACAGACGATCCACTGGCGAACGATTCGATCACGAACGATCCCGCCCCGACCACCCCGCAGAAGCTCTCGCGCCGAGGACTTCTGGGCCTGGCCGGGGCCGGCGTCGTCGGCTTAGGAGTGGGCGTCGCCGGCGACCGCGGAGTTCTTGCCGCGACGGCCTCGGCCGGCGGATCGACCCCTGGCGGCACGAGCTACCCGTTCTACGCAGAACACCAGTCGGGAATCGTCACTCCGGCGCAGGATCGCCTCCACTTCGCCGCTTTCGACATGTCGTCGACGGCGACCAGGGCCGACCTCATCGAGCTTCTACAAGACTGGAGCACGGCCGCGGCCCAGCTGTGCCAGGGCAAGCCCGTCGGCGAGTTCGGCGCTGTCGACGGCCCGTACGATGCTCCGCCGCAAGACACGGGTGAGGCGCTCGATCTGCCCACCGGAGGGCTCACCATCACCATCGGCTTCGGTCCGACACTCTTCGTCGACTCCTCGGGCGTCGATCGCTTCGGGATCGCCTCGAAACAGCCTGCCGAGTTGCGCGAACTGCCGCACTTTCCGGCCGACGACCTTGATGCCCAGTCGACGGGCGGCGACCTCTGCATCCAGGCGTGCTCCGACGATCCGCAGATCGCCGTGCACGCCATTCGAAATCTCTCCCGCATCGCGTTCGGCCGGGCGAGCCTGCGCTGGTCGCAGCTCGGATTCGGTCGCACCTCGTCGACGAGCACCTCGCAGGTCACTCCACGAAACCTGTTCGGCTTCAAAGACGGCACGGCCAATATCAAGGCCGAAGAGCCCGGCAAGGTGTCGAAGTCGGTCTGGGTGCAGTCAGCCGACGCACCGGCCTGGCTGGCCGGAGGTTCCTACTTGGTGGCCCGTCGCATCCGCATGACCATCGAGACGTGGGACAGGACGGCGCTCAGCGAGCAGGAGAACATCGTCGGCCGCACGAAGGGCGTCGGCGCGCCCCTGTCGGGCGGCACAGAGTTCACGGCTCCAGACTTCACCGTGCTCGGTCGGGGCGACAAGCCGCTCATCGATCGGGATGCGCATGTGCGCCTCGCGCATCCCGATTCGAATGCGGGTTCCGAGATCTTGCGCCGCGGCTACAACTTCGTGGATGGCAACGACAGCCTCGGCCGGCTCGACGCCGGCCTGTTCTTCATCAGCTACCAGCGGTCGCCCGCGCAGTTCATCGCGATTCAAATGAACCTGGCCAAGAACGATCTGCTGAACGAGTACATCAGGCACGTCGGTTCGGGCCTGTTCGCCGTTCCGCCCGGCGCCAGGCAGGGGTCGTATGTGGGGGCCGGGCTCTTCGCCTGACATCCTGAGCGGTTAACGAACTCGTTCTCTGAGCCTGTCGAAGAAACAGACCCAGGGAACGATCGTGTGCAACTAGTTCTTGCCCTGGTTGGCGCGCTTGAGGTTCGCGGTAGAGCGGGCCCGGGCGTTGGCATCGAGCTCGACCTTGCGAATGCGCACGAACTCGGGCGTCACCTCGACGCACTCGTCTTCGCGGGCGAATTCGAGGCTCTCTTCCAGCGTGAGCTGGCGTGACGGGGTCATGCGCTCGAACGTGTCCGAGGTGGACTGGCGCATGTTCGTGAGCTGCTTCTCTTTGGTGATGTTCACGTCCATGTCGTCGGCGCGCGAGTTCTCGCCGATCACCATGCCCTCATAGACCTCCTGCGTCGGTTCCACGAAGAAGCTCATGCGCTCCTGCAGGTTGACGATCGAGAAGGGAGTGACCACTCCGGAGCGGTCGGCGACGATCGAGCCGTTGTTGCGGGTGACGATCGGGCCGGCCCAGGGACCGTAGCCGTGCGAGATCGCGTTCGCGATTCCGGTGCCCCGGGTCGTGGTGAGGAACTCTGTGCGAAAACCGATGAGGCCGCGCGACGGAACGATGAACTCCATGCGCACCCAGCCGGTGCCGTGGTTGGACATGCCGTCCATGAGGCCTTTGCGCGCGGCGAGCAGCTGCGTGATGGCTCCGAGGTACTCCTCCGGTGCGTCGACTGTGAGGTGCTCCAGCGGCTCGTGGGTCTTGCCGTCGACCTGCTTCGTGACCACCTGGGGCTTGCCCACGGTGAGCTCGTAGCCTTCGCGGCGCATCTGCTCGACGAGGATGGCGAGGGCGAGTTCTCCCCGGCCCTGCACCTCCCACGCGGCGGGGTTTCCGATGTCGACGATCTTGAGCGAGACGTTTCCGACGAGCTCGCGATCGAGGCGGTCTTTGACCATGCGGGCGGTGAGCTTGTGGCCCTTGACCTTGCCGACGAGCGGCGAGGTGTTGGTGCCGATGGTCATGGAGATGGCGGGATCGTCGACCGTGATGGTCGGAAGCGGCCGAACATCGTCGGGGTCGGCGAGGGTCTCGCCGATGGTGATCTCCTCGATACCGGCGACGGCCACGATGTCGCCGGGGCCGGCGCTGTCGACCGGGTAGCGGGTGAGCGCCTTCGTCATGAGCAGCTCGGTGAGCTTGACGTTCTGCACGGAACCGTCGTGGCGAACCCAGGCGACCTGCTGGCCCTTTCTGATGTTGCCGTTGAAGATGCGCAGAAGCGCGAGGCGGCCGAGGAATGGCGACGCGTCGAGGTTGGTGACGTGGGCCTGCAGCGGGTGCTCGTCGTCGTACTTGGGTGCGGGCACGTGGGTGAGGATGGCCTCGAACAACGGCTCCAGGTCGGCGTTGTCGGGCAGCTCGCCGTTGGCGGGCTTGTTGGTGCTTGCGGCACCGTTGCGGCCCGACGCGTAGACGACGGGCACGTCGAGGATGGCGTCGAGGTCGAGGTCGGGAACGTCGTCGGCCATGTCGCTGGCAAGACCCAGCAGCAGGTCTTGGCTCTCGGCGACGACCTCGTCGATGCGTGCGTCAGGACGGTCGGTCTTGTTGACGAGCAGGATGACGGGGAGCTTGGCCTCGAGAGCCTTGCGCAGAACGAAGCGGGTCTGCGGCAACGGGCCCTCGCTCGCGTCGACGAGCAGTACGACGCCGTCGACCATCGACAGGCCGCGCTCGACCTCGCCACCGAAGTCGGCGTGGCCCGGGGTGTCGATCACGTTGATGACGATCGGGCCGCCCGCGCCATGCTCGGCCGCGTGAACACCGTTGTACGTGACAGCGGTGTTCTTCGCGAGGATCGTGATGCCCTTCTCGCGCTCGAGGTCGTTCGAGTCCATCATGCGATCGTCGCCCTCGAAGTGGGCGTCGAACGAGTTGGTCTGCTTGAGCATGGCGTCGACCAAGGTCGTCTTGCCGTGGTCGACGTGAGCGACGATTGCGACGTTGCGCAGGTCGGCGCGGGTGGCTTCAGCCATGGAGAAAGTCCTTGAGGATCGGGATGAACCCGAAACTGGACGGGCTCTTTTTAGCGTGGGATATCGGGCGACAACGCCCTGAACGGCTAGACGCCCAGGGGTATGTTCGCCCCGGGAATGGCATCAAGCAACTCTTTAGTATATTCCTCACGCGGGTTTCCGAACACCTCGTCTGTTGTCGCGGCCTCGACGATGCGCCCCGACTTCATCACACTCACGTTGTCGGCGATGACTCGAACCACCGCGAGGTCATGCGTGATGAAGAGGTAGGTGAGCCCCAGCTCGCCCTGCTGGTCGGTGAGCATTTGCAGGATCTGTGCCTGCACGAGCACGTCGAGCGCCGACACGGCCTCGTCGAGAATCACGATCTCGGGCTTCAGCGCGAGCGCCCGGGCGATCGCGACGCGCTGGCGCTGACCACCCGACAACTCGTTGGGATACCGGGTGACGAGCGCCTTCGGCAGTGCGACCTGGTCGAGAAGCTCGTCGACTCGTGCTCGCCGGCTCTTCTTGTCTCCCACCTTGAACACGCTGAGCGGCTCCGCGATCGTGTTGCCGATGTTGCGGAGCGGGTCGAGCGACCCGTACGGGTCTTGAAAGACCGGCTGCATCGTGCGGCGAAGCTCCAGCAGGCTCCTGCCCTTGAGCGGCGCGGTGTCGACGCCGCCGATGCGGATCTCGCCGCTTGTCGCATCCTCGAGTCGCAGCAGCAGCTTGGCGACGGTCGACTTGCCCGACCCGGACTCCCCCACCAGCGCCATCGTCGTGCCCTTTGCGATCTCGAAGTCGACGCCGTCGACGGCCTTCAGCGTGGCCGCTGCGCCCTTGCCTCCACGGATCTTGTAGGTCTTCGAGAGCTGCTTCACCGCGATCGCGACGGGTGCGGTGGCCGCTGCGGCATGGGCCTCGACCCGTGATTCCGCCGCCGCGATCAGGTCGACTCCCTCGGTCACACGGGTGGCCTGGTATCCGAGGTCGTCGAGTGGCTTCGACGCCGATTGGATGCGCCGGGAGGCCAGGCTGGGCGCCGCGGCGACGAGTCGCTGGGTATACGGATGAACCGGGTTCTGGAGAATCTCGCGCGACGGACCGGACTCCACGATCTTGCCCTTGTACATCACCACGAGCTGCTCGGCGCGCTCGGCGGCGAGACCGAGGTCGTGCGTGATGAAGAGCAGGGCGGTGCCGCTCTCGCGAGTCAGCTTCTCGAGGTGATCGAGGATGCGTCGCTGCACCGTCACGTCGAGAGCCGATGTCGGCTCGTCGGCTATCAGGAGCTTCGGATCGGAGCTGAGCCCCATTCCGATGAGCACGCGCTGGCGCATTCCGCCCGAGAACTGGTGCGGAAACTGCTTGAGCCGCTTGTCCGCATCGGACAGGCCTGCCTCGGTGAGCACCTGAATGGCACGCTTCTTGATCTCCTGCTTGCCCGTGGCGATTCCGTTCGCGCGAATCGCCTCCTCGACCTGAAATCCCACGCTCCAGACAGGGTTGAGGTTCGACATCGGGTCTTGGGGAACGAAACCGATCTTCCGCCCCCGGATGTCCTCCATCTGCTTCTCGTCGAACGCGGCGATGTTACGGCCCTCGAAGAGCACCTCGCCACCCGTGATGCGGCCAGAACCGGGAAGAAGATTGATGATGGAGTGCGCCGTGGTGGACTTGCCCGAGCCGGACTCGCCGACGATGGCGAGGGTCTTGCCCGGCATCAACGTGATGTTGACGCCGTCGACGGCGGTCACCTCGCCCCGCTGGGTGCGGAAGCCCACCCGCAGATTCCTGATCTCGAGCAGCGGGGTCTCGGCGGCGTTTCGGTCGTCGGGTAGACGGGATGCGTCGGTGGCGGTCATCGGAGCGCCCTCGCTTTCGGGTCGAGTGCGTCTCTCACGACTTCGCCCATCAGGATGAGGCTGAAGACCGTGATGGACAGGGCGAGCGACGGCCAGATCAGGGTCTGCGGGTGCACCCTGATGTCGCGCTGGGCCTGATTGATGTCGTTTCCCCACGACATGATGCTGCCTCCGAGACCGACCCCGAGGAACGACAGTGTCGCCTCCGCGACGATGGCGGCGGCGAGCGAGATTGTGGTAATCGCGATCACCGGGGCGATCGAATTGGGAAGGACGTGGCGCAGCAGGATCTTGATCTTGGAGACGCCCAGAGCCTCGGAGGCCGTGATGTAGTCAGACTGCTTGACCCGCAGGATCTCGGCACGAAGAACGCGCGCCGTGGAAGGCCAGGCGAAGAGACCGATCGCCAGCGAGATCGTCCAGATGCTGCGGTAGTGGGAGAGCACCGACATAATGACGACCGCGGCGAGGATGTACGGGATCGAGAAGAAGATGTCACCGATGCGAGAGAGCGTGGCGTCGATCCATCCACCGTAGAACCCAGCGAAGGCCCCGAAGAGCAGGCCCAGGACGGTCGTCAGCAGAATGACGATGAAGCCCACGGAGACGGAGGTGGAGGTTCCGAAGATGATGCGCGAGTAGACGTCACAGCCCTGCTTCGTGAAGCCCAGCGGATGCCCTGCGGTCGGGTTGCCGTTGCTCGACGACAGCTGGCACTGCTCGGTGAAGGGGTTTGTGGTCGCGAACAGCGACGGAACGAGGGCGACGACGATGATCAGAAGAATGAGAACGCCGGAGATCCAGAAGATCGGACGTCGCCGAGCGTCGCGCCAGGCGTCGATCCAGAGATTCGATGGCTTCTCGTCGACCTTGACGGCGTCGATGGCGACGAGGGGTGTCTCCTCCAGCGGCGCGACGAAGTGCCCGGAGCGGGGCGGGGGCGTGTTATTTGACAAGACGGATCCTTGGATCGAGCAGACCGTAGAGGAGGTCGACGACGAGGTTGACGACGAGGTAGAGCAGAACCATCACGGTGACGAAAGAGACCACGGTTGGACCCTCTCCCCGGATGATGGCCTGGTAGAGAGTGTTTCCCACACCGGGCACGTTGAAGATTCCCTCGGTCACCGTGGCTCCGACAAGAAGCACTCCGAAGTCGGTGGCCAGGTAGGTGACCACGGGAATCAGGGAGTTGCGGAGGATGTGCACGGGCACGACGCGCTTGCGGCTCAGGCCCTTGCTGTATGCGGTGCGTACGAAGTCGAGCCCGCTCGTCTCGATCACCGATGATCGAGTGAGGCGCACGATCTGCGCGAAGCTGACGCTCGCCAGCACGATCGCGGGCAGGATCAGGTCTTGCAGCGGAGCCCCCGAACCGACGGTGGTTCGGGCCCAACCGAGTTGCACTCCGAAGACGTACTGGCCCACGTAGGCGATCACGAAGATCGGCAGCGAGATGAGGATCAGGCTGACCACGAGGGCGCTCGAATCGAAGAGCTTGCCCTTGCGGAGGCCGGATACCAGTCCGACGGCGATGCCGGCGACCGACTGGAACACCAGGGCGAGCACGGCGAGGCGGATCGTCACGGGAAACGTGCGCGCGAGGATCTGCGTCACTGGCTCGCCGGAGAAGGAGATTCCGAAGTCGCCGTGAAAGATGCCGCCGATGTAGATGAAGTACTGCACGATGAACGGCTGGTCGAGGTGGTACTGCTGACGCAGCTGCTCGATGACCGCCGGATTCGGGGTCTTGTCGCCGAAGAGCGCCACGATGGGGTCGCCCGGCATGGCGAAGACCATGAAGTAGATGAGGAAGGTCGTTCCGAAGAAGACGGGAATCGCCTGGAGTACGCGTCTGAAGATATATCCGGCCATGGTCTGGTCACATCACCGGTTCGGGCATAATGCACATTCGAGTCGAGACACCTAACTGTTACGTTGCCGCACGCACTGCCCTACAGATTACG
>NZ_CAXVWM010000126.1:0-23642 GCF_964263775.1 Agreia sp.
GGTGCCGGGGGTCAGGCCGAGGCTGGTGAGCGCGGCGGCGAAGTCGGCGTCGAGGAGCACGGCGGTGTCTACACCGGTGAGCGAGGGGATCGACGCGACGGGCGTCGGGGTGGTCTCGGCCGAAGACGACGGCGACGACGACGTCGACTCCGTGGACTCAGACGACGTGGAGCAGGCGGCGAGCGAGAAAGCGAGGAGACCGGCAGCCGCGAGGCTGATCGAGGTCTTGGCGATGTTGCGCATGACGTGTGTTTCCTTTTGCTGGGGAAGGTGTTGCGGACACCTATGATTCGCCACCCCTCGGCAATCGGTTTGGTCAGTCGGACGTGCGGCGTCTCTCCTCGAGCTCTGCAGCGCTACTTTCGGGTGCGGTTCGCGAAGCGCTGCTGCAGGATGACCGCGACAACGATGATCGCGCCCTTGGCGATCGCCTGCACCGAGGTCGACAGGTTGTTCTGGGTGAACACGTTCGTGAGGGTCGAGAAGATCAGCACGCCGAGCACCGTTCCCATGATCGTGCCCCGCCCGCCCACGAGCAGCGTGCCGCCGACGACGACCGCGGCGATCGCATCCAGTTCGTACAGCGTGCCGTGGGTTGACGTGCCGGCCGTGGTGCGGGCCAGCATCATCACGGCGGCGATGCCCGAGGTGAGCCCCGCGAGGATGTACACGTACATCAGGTGCCGCTTGACCTTGATGCCGGCCAGTCGCGCGGCCTCCAGGTTTCCGCCGATCGCGACCGTGCGACGACCGAAGGTGGTTCGGTTGAGCAAGAACCAGCCGGCGATGACGACGAGCACGAAGATCCAGATGAGAATGGGCACGCCGATGATCTCTCCGCGCATGGCCGAGAGGAAGCCGGGCTCGTTCACGATCTGCGTGGTGCGGTTGGCCAGCACTTCGGCCAGGCCTCGCGAGGCCACGAGCATCGCGAGGGTCGCGATGAACGCCACGACGTTTCCGTAGGCGATCACGATTCCGTTGATGAGTCCGGCAGCGCCGCCCACCGCGAGCGCCACGACGACCATCACGAGCCAGCTCGACGACGACGCGAAGTTCTGCACCCACGAGAGCGTCGCGACCACGGTGGCGAGTCCCATCACGGAGCCGACCGAGAGGTCGATTCCGCCTGCCGTGATGACGAACGTCATTCCGATGCTGATGACGCCGATGATCGACGCGAATCGGATGATCGTCAACACGTTGTCGAAGCTGGCGAAGCGGTCGCCTGCGGTGATCGTGCCCACGACGAAGAGGGCGATCAGGGCGATGACGAGGCCGAGGCTGCGGCCGGCCGAGCCGCCGAGCGCGCGGCTGAAGACGGAACGCGTGTCGCCGTCGTGGATTTCTGCAGCGTGAGTGCTCATGCGGCACTTCCTTTCATGACGAGGTCGAGCACGTCGTGCTCGGTGATGGCCTCAGCGGCGCTTTCATGGATGATTCGACCGTCGGCGACCACGAGTACGCGGTCTGACAGGTTCAAGACTTCGTCGATCTCGCTCGAGATGACGACGATGGCTGTTCCCTGCGACGCCAGTTTTCTGATCAGGGAGTAGATCTCGGCGCGCGCGCCGACATCCACACCTCGGGTCGGCTCGTCGAGAAGCAGAATGCGGGTGCCGTGCACCAGCCACCTGGCCAACAGGATCTTCTGCTGGTTGCCGCCCGACAGGGTGCGGGCCGGGCGGTCGGGATCGGCTGGACGCAGTTCGAGCGCCTCGAGCTGCTCCCTCGCCGCCTGTCGTTCCGCACGTTCGTCGAGAATGCTGCCCCGGGCCCAGCGGGTGAAGCTGGCGAGGGTGACGTTGCGATACACCGGCTCATCGAGGATGAGTCCCTGGCTCTTGCGCTCTTCGGGTGAGAGACCCATCCCGGCATGCACGCCGGCCCGCACCGAGCCGGGCACCAGGGCCTTGCCGTCGACGACGACGCGGCCCGCGCTCGATTTGCGGGCGCCGTAGACGGTCTCCACAATCTCGGACCGGCCCGAACCCACGAGACCCGCGAGTCCGACGATCTCGCCGGCGCGCACCGTGAAATCGACGTCTTCGAAGACGCCGGCGAGGCCGAGCCCTTCGACAGAGAGCAGCACGGGGGCGTCGGAATCGAGCGGCACGCGCGCCGGAAAGACGTTCTCGAGGGAGCGCCCGGTCATCAGCTCTATCAGCTCGTTGGTGGGTGTGTCGGCCACGGGAAGATTCGTGGCCATCGTCCGTCCGTCTTTGATGACGGTGATGCGGTCGCCGATCTCTCGGATCTCCTCGAGGCGGTGCGAGATGTAGATGACGGCGATCCCGGCCTTAGTGAGCTCACGCACGACTCTAAACAGGTTCTTCACCTCTTCGGAGTCGAGCACGGCCGACGGCTCGTCCATGATGATGAGTTTCGCGTCGTGCGAGAGTGCGCGGCCCATGCTGACTATCTGCTTGTTCGCGGCCGAGAGCGAGCCGACCTCGCGGCCGGGGCCGATGTGCGGATGCCCGAGCCGGGCCATGATTTCGGATGCCTGCCGGGCCGTGCTGCGTCGATCCGTGACTCCCGCGCGATCGACCTCATGACCCAGGAAGATGTTCTCGGCCACGCTCAGCCCGTCGACGACGTCGAGCTCTTGGTACATGGTGGCGATACCTATGGAGATGGCGGTCACGGGGTCGGAGATGGAGACGAGCTCACCCTGCCAGTAGATCTCGCCGCTGTCGGGTTGATTGATGCCCGAGAGCGTTTTGATGAGGGTGGACTTGCCTGCGCCGTTCTGGCCGAGCACGCAGTGCACCTCTCCGGGCACAACCTCGAGGTCGACTCCCTTGAGGGCCTGAACGCCCGAAAAGGACTTCACCAGTCCCCGGACATGGAGTAATGACTGTTGTTGGTCGACTTTGATCACTCAATCAACATAACAGACCCGTTCGAACTTTACTTATGCCGATTGACAAAAATAAGTTGAAGTGGTGTCGTCGACTTCTGATACTGTGACTTTCGTCAGTGCAGACAAGCATGAGCCTTCCGGCCTCTGCAGTTGTCTCCCTCGGCACCCGCAGCAGCAATCAAATTCCAGGAGGAACACAATGCGAAGCACACGACAGATCATGGGGAGGCTGGTCCTCACCACCGGGGCAGCGGTGGCAGCACTCTCTCTCATGACCGCCTGCACGTCAGGTTCGACCACCCCCGAGACATCGGCCCCGGAGAACAGCTCGTCGAGTGACAGCAACGGCGGCGGCGCATCCGACGGCACGATCACGATCGGCTTCTCCGGCCCCGCGGCCGACCACGGATGGCTCGGAGCCATCAACTCGGCGGCGATCGCCGAGGCCGAGAAGTACGACGACGTCGAACTCATCGTCGCCGAAGGTACGAACGACGCGAACCTGCAGATCAGCCAGGTCGAGACCTTCATCAACGACGGCGTCGACGCCATCGTTCTGCTGCCCACCGATGGCGCAGCGCTCACCGACGTGGCCATCCGCGCGATGGATGCCGGAATTCCCGTCATCAACGTCGACCGCGAATTCTCGAGCACCTTCGCCGCACGCACGACCATCCTCGGTGACAACTACGGCATGGGCGTCAGCGCCGGCACCTACATCTGCGAGCAGCTCGACGGCAAGAAAGACGCCGTCGTGGCCGAGATCGCCGGCATCGACAGCCTCCCGCTGACCCAGGACCGCAGCAAGGGCTTCGCCGATGCGCTCGACGACTGTGGACTCGAGGTCTCCAACCGCGTCGCGGCCGACTTCACCGTTCAGGGTGGCGAAGCGGCGGCCTCGCAGCTGCTGTCGGCCGCACCCAAGATCGACGCACTGTGGAACCACGACGACGACCAGGGCGTGGGCGTGCTCGCCGCAATCGACGCCGCCAATCGCGATGAGTTCTTCATGGTCGGCGGCGCCGGCTCGGCGAACGTGATGCGCTCGATCCAGGCCGATGACACGGTTCTCAAGGCGACCGTGATCTACCCGTCGACGCAGGCCGCCGACGGAATCTCGCTGGCCCGCCTCATCGTTCTGGGCGAAGGACTCGACGAGCTCACGGGATCGTCGATTCCCCGCACCATCCAGCTCGATGCGCCGGTCGTGACCAAGGAGAACGTCGACACCTACCTGCCGACCGCCTTCGAGTCCTGATCCGAACCGGGCGGGGAGAGATCGTCTCCCCGCCCGGCAGCGCGTTCGCGCACCAGCTCACCACCACAGAAAGCTTTGACATCGTGACCTCCTCCCCCTCCTCCCTGCGAGTCGCACTCATCGGCAACGGTTTCATGGGAGCGGCCCACTCCCAGGCCTGGAGGGTCGCCCCCCGGTTCTTCGATCTGCCGCTCGAGCCCGAGATGTCGGTGCTGGTCGGGCGTGATGCCGGCCGAGCCGAGATCGCCGCGGGGCGATGGGGATGGGCCGCGAGCTCGGACGACTGGCGCTCGGTCATCGCCCGTGACGACATCGACGTGGTCGACATCGTCACGCCCGGAGACTCGCACGCGGAGATCGCGTGCGCTGCTCTCGCGGCGGGCAAGCACGTCATCTGCGAGAAACCCCTGGCCAATACGGTCGACGAGGCCCGCGCCATGGCAGACGCCGCCCGCGCCGCCGCGGCAGACGGCATCCTGGCCATGGTCGGATTCACCTACCGCCGGGTTCCGGCCGTGACCCTCGCGCGCGACCTCGTCGCCGAGGGCCGCGTGGGAACGATCAGACAGATCACCGTGTCGTACCACCAGGATTGGCTGGTGGATCCGGAATCCCCCTTCACCTGGCGCATGGACAAGTCGCTCGCGGGGTCGGGAGCGCTGGGCGACATCGGCGCGCATGCCATCGACCTGGCCCAATTCGTGACAGGACACGACATCTCCTCCGTCAGCGGCATCATCGAGACCCTCGTTCCCGAACGGCGCGATGCGCACGGACGAGCCGCGGTCGTCACCGTCGACGATCGAGCCCTCTTCACCGGGCGCCTCGACAACGGCGTGCTCGGCAGTTTCGAGGTCAGTCGCATGAGCACCGGTCGCAAGAACTCCCTTCGAATAGAGGTCGCAGGCTCACTCGGCGCGATCGCGTTCGACCTCGAAGACCTCAACTCGCTGCAGTTCTACGACGCGACGATCGACGCCTCGCGCCGGGGGTTCTCGAAGATCATCGTGACCGAACCCGAGCACCCCTATATAGAAGCCTGGTGGCCGGCGGGTCACATGCTGGGCTACGAACACGGCTTCTCGCACCAGGTTAGCGATTTCGTGCACGCCATCGCGGCCGGCGAACAACCCCGCCCCAGCTTCGACGACGGCCTGCAGGTGCAACGCGTTCTCGACGCCGTCGAGCGCAGCTCCCACGCCGGAAGCGTCTGGAGCGCCGTCTAAGGCGCTCGAAGCTCGAAACGCCGAAGGCTAGGCGCTCAGCGACGCGACCATCGAATCGACACGCTCGTTCGACAGCGCGTACTGGATGGCCAGGACCCCGGCTCCCGCGATCGCCGCATCGGCTCCGATGCGCGAACGGGTGATCTCGAGGTGCTGGGTGGCGAATGGTGTGGCCCGCGTATAGATGGACTCCCGCACGCCCGCGATGAGAAACTCTCCCGCGGCAGACAGCGAGCCGCCGATCACGATGGTCGAGGGGTTCATCAGACTCACACACGTGGTGAGCACTTCGCCGATGTCGCGCCCTGCCTGGCGAACCGCCTGAATAGCCTCGATGTCGCCGCGACGGACGCGTTCGATCACATCGAGGCCCGTCAGGGGCTCGTTCGCGTCTGTCTGCAACTGCCTGCCCAGGGCGGCACCCGAGGCCAGCGCCTCGAGGCATCCCCTGTTGCCGCAGCGGCAGTAGATGTCTGCTCCGCGCGGCACGTAGACGTGACCCAGGTCGCCTGCCGTACCCTGAGCTCCGCGCCGCAACGTTCCGCCCGAGATCACTCCCGCGCCGATTCCCGTGGCCACCTTGACAAACAGCAGATCGTCGACGTCGGGCCACGCGAGCTGGCGCTCGCCGAGCGCCATGATGTTCACGTCGTTGTCGACGAGCACGGGCACCCCGAAGTGCGCGCCGAGCGTGCCGGCCACGTCGTAGCGATCCCAGCCCGGCATGATCGGCGGGTTGATCGGCCTGCCCGTCGCGTGCTCCACCGGCCCGGGGAGGCCCACCCCGACGGCGAGCAGGGTGCGCCCGCTCGACTCGCCGCTCGCCAGCAGGTCTGTGCCGAGCGACGTGACTTTGTCGAGAACCGCTACGGGCCCGTCCGCGATGTCGAGTCGATCGGATACCTCTGCGAAGACCGAACCCGTGAGGTCGGTCACGGCGACCCGCACATGCGATGCACCCACATCGACCGCCAACACCGAGTGGCCGGTCGAATTGAGCGAGAACTGCGTCGACGGGCGGCCGCCTGTCGAGATGGCGTCGCTCACCGGCCTGAGCAGACCGAGCTTCATCAGGGCGTCGATGCGCAGCGCCACCGTCGACCGGGCGAGCCCCGTGGTCGCCGCGAGTTCGGACCGGGTGCGGGGCTGACCGTCGCGCATGATCTGGAACAACTCACTGGTATTGCTATCGCGGTGCCCACTTACGTCAGTCATGTATCTAGGTTATATCGACAATCGACTTGAGTAGGGTGTGCTCATGGCCCCCGCTCCCCGTGTCCTCTCCGTCTGCGTTCACAACGCCGGCCTCTCGCAGATGGCCGCAGGCTACCTGACCGCGCCGCCGTGCCCCGTCTGATGACTACCGAGGCGGTTCGCAATTCTGATGTCGTGATCACCATGGGCTGCGGCGACGTCTGCCCCATCTTTTCTGGAAAGCGCTACGAGGACTGGGAGCTCACCGACCCGAACGGCAAGGGCATCGAGGTGGTGCGCGTCATCCGCGACTCGATCACGGTGCGCATCGAGACGTTGCTTCGGCAGCTTGTCGCCGAAACCTGAGCCGTGGCCGCCCTCTCGAGTATCGATCTCACGTTCGACGCAGCCTCCGAGGCGACCCTGCGGGGCGAATGGGATGCGCTGGAACGCGCCGGCTTCTCGAGCCTCGGCGCGCATAGGGCGACTACTAACCGGCCGCACCTCACCCTCGTCGTCGGAACGCCCCTCGACCTCGTGGGCCGCCCCACCGTAGACGCACTCCCCCTGCCCCTCACGATCGGGGCGCCGGTGCTGTTCGGCAGCGGTGACCGGCGCGTGCTCGCGCGGCTGGTCACTCCGACGTCGGCACTGCTCGACCTGCAGGCCGTCGTTCACGCATCCGTGCGGCAAGACGGCCTCGCCGCACATTCGCACCCCGGCGCCTGGATCGGCCATGTCACCCTGGCCCGCCGCATCCGGCTCGACGATGTGGCGCAGGCACTCGGCCTGCTCGGCAACGACATCATCGCAGAGGCGACGGCGCTGCGACTGTGGAACGCGGCGGAGCGCACGGTGACCCTGCTGGCGTAGCCCCGAACCGTCGAGTGGCGTCGTCGTGCCCAGCCCTAAGCGGCTGATGGGCACGACGGCGCCACTCGAACCCGGCCTGCTCAGCGGGCGATGAGCGCGATGGCCACCATCGCGACCCACGCGAGTACCGCCGCGTAGAGCAAGCGCTCGACCAGGCCGAAGAAGCGCTTCAGCGGCCCGACGAGGCTCGTCAGCAGGATGAGCGCGCAGAGAGCCGCCATGGCCCACGCGAGAACCGCTGACGCCGGGGCGATAGCCGAGATCGCCTCGTCGATCGCGAACGACCCCGTGAGCAGGAAGGCCGCCACCGTGGCCGACGCGAAGAACGCCGTGGCGAGCAGGTTGTGCCGCAGGCCGGTCGCCGTGCGGGGAGCGCCCGGCGCATCCATGGGCACCCACCCGATGGTGAGGCGCGCGAAGCCCAGAATGACGAGAAAGACGATGCCGGCCGCGTTCGCTTCGGTCAGGGCCTCGACGAGGGCGACCGCGAGGGTCAGCGCGGCGACCCCGAGCGAGAGGGCGGCGGCACGATAGAACGTGAAGTAGTCGGTGATTCCGTACTGGCTCACGGGATCGCGCAGGGGGTTGAGGCCCGTGGGCGACACGTGCAGGTAGACCAGGCATCCGAGACAGACGATCACGCCGAGCAGTGCGATCACAGCGATTGCGGTCACCATTTCGAGATCTCCTTCGGCCCCGTTCGGGCGACGGCGGCGTTCACCCTCGATCATGCACCACTGGATGATTCCCTGCGCGCTGACATGCGTGAGCGGGGGCCGGTGCGCCGCGTTCGGGGTGGCGCACCGGCGGGTCGTGCGACGAGAATCGACGCATGAGTCATCCCGAATTTCGCCAGGTCGTGCTTGACACCGAGAATGCCCGCGAGCTCGCCGAGTTCTACCGCCGGCTCCTCGACCTCGACTACATCGCGGGAGACGAAGCGCCCGCGCCCGGCGAGTCCGACCCCGCCGGCGCCGACTGGCTGGTGCTGCTCGGTGCCGACGGGCGGCGGCTGCTCGCATTTCAGCAGGTCGCGAGGCTCGAGCAGGCCACATGGCCCGAGGGCCCCCGACCGCAGCAGCTGCATCTCGATTTCAGTGTCGGCACTCTCGACGAACTCCGCACCCACAACACCCGAGCCCTGAGTCTCGGCGCGACGCTGCTCGATGACCGCATCGACGACCCGAACGAGGCGCTGGTCGTGCTGGCCGACCCCGCCGGGCATCCGTTCTGCATCTTCGTCACGAGCGACTGAACGGGCGCCTCGTGCCGGCTCAGCGCGTGCGGTAGGCCCGAACGAACGCATCCGCGCCCCGGAGAGCCGCGGCCTCGACCTGGGCGTCGGTGATCGAGCCTGGCTGGAACAGGCTCCGGTCGAGCGCCTCGCCGAGCACCAGGTAGGCGAAATGCTCGGCGGCGCGACGGGGCTCGGGTACGTGCAACGTGCCGAGCACCGCGTATCGGAGCAGTCGATCGGCGATCGCGCCCATGATCCGGCCGGGAACTCGGTCGAAGTAGTCGGAGGCCAACTCGGGAAAACGCAGAGCCTCGCCGATGAGCAGACGCCGAGTGGAGATCACCTGTGGTGTGATCACCGCGCGAGCGTGCGCGAGCGCGAACTCGGCGACCTCCTGGTCGATCGGAAGCACACCGATCGGTGACTCGACTCGGTCGACGACGAACTTTTCGGATATCTCGGTCGCCCGGGCGATGACAGCGCGAAAAAGTTCGTCCTTTGTTCCGTAGAGGTTGAAGACGGTGCGCTTCGCGACTCCTGCCTCGACGGCGATGCCGTCGACAGTCGCCGCCAGATACCCTCGCGCCAGAAAACACCCGAGTGCCGCGTCGAGGATGAGGTCCCGCGATCGAAGGATCCTCGGATCGGTGCGTGCCCGCTCGTTCGTGCCGGGTGTTGCGCTCGGAAGGTCCACGATGCCATTATGCACTGACCAGTGCATTACTGCACCCGGGAGTGTAGAAGAGAGGAAGGCCCATGCCGACGACCCCTGCCACCGGATTCGACAGCGCCGCCGCCGTGACCCGCTCGATGCTCGGCTGGGGAGTAGTCGCCGGTCCGTTCTACCTCGTGTTCGGCCTCGTGCTCGCCCTCACCCGCGAGGGTTTCGACCTGAGCCATGACGCCCTGAGCATCCTTCTGCTCGGCGAGACCGGCTGGATCCAGGGGCTCAACCTCGTGCTGTCGGGGCTCATGACACTCGTCGCTGCGGCAGGACTGTGGCGCACCCCGGCGTGGCCGAAAGCGGCCGCGGTGCTCGTCGGCATCTACGGGGCGGCACTTATCGCGAGTGCTTTCGCGGCTCCCGACAGGCCGGGCGCGGGCACGGCGTCCCTGCCGGGAATCCTGCATCTGGCCTTCGGCGCGATCGGCTTTCTGTGCCTGGGCGCGGCCGCCATCGTCGCGGCACGCTGGTTCCGGCACCGGGGCTCGAGCGGAGCGATCTGGTCGCCGACCGCAGGCATCCTGATCGTCGTCGCGTTCGTCGCCGGCGGCGCTTTGTCGCAAACAGGCTGGGGAGTGGCGCTGCTCTGGATCGCCGTGGTCGCCGGATGGGCGTGGCTCGCTGTCACCTGCGTGGCGGCCTATCGGGTAGTGCCGCACCCGCTTCTGTCGCGCCGCTGACTGGTCGCATCGTTTGCGGTGGGCGCACGCGTCGCGGGAGACTGGAAGTCCGCACCGGATCGCTACTGAGTCTTCCGCTAACCAAGGAGCTCACCCATGGCCGAAACCACCGAACCGATCGACGCCCGCATCGGCCTCTACATCGACTTCGACAACATCGTCATCTCGCGCTACCAGCAGCTGCACGGACGCAACGCGTTCCAGCGCGACGGTATTCGCGACTTCGACAAGTCCGACCCGAACAACGACCCCGAGATCGCCGCCCGCCTGGCCGCAGCGACCGTCGACTTCAGCGCCATCATCGACTTCGCCGCCAGCTTCGGCACCACCGTGGTCAACCGCGCCTATGCGGACTGGTCTGTTCCGGTGAACGCGAGCTACCAGCGCCAGCTCATGTCGCGCGCCGTCGACCTGACGCAGCTGTTCACGACGACCACCCGCGGCACCAAGAACGGGGCAGACATCCGCCTCGCCGTCGACGTGGTCGAAGACCTGTTCCGCCTGCCCGACCTCACCCACGTGATCATCGTGGCGGGCGACTCCGACTACATCGCTCTCGCGCAGAAGGCCAAGCGGCTCGGACGCTTCGTTGTGGGCATCGGTGTGGCCGGATCGACCAGCACCTCGCTGGCCGCCGCGTGCGACGAGTTCGAGGACTACGACTCGCTTCCCGGCATCGAGAAGCGACCGGAGGTCGTCGCCCCGGCGGGTTCGGGCTCGTCGCGCCGCGGCTCGAAGAAGGCGGTGGATGCCGCTGCCGGCGTCGTCGAGGTGGAAGTCGGGGCGGAGGCGGAGACCGACGCCGAGCCGCAGAAGGTGCCCGTCCGATCTCGTCGCGTCACGGTTCCCATGTTCTCGCACACCGAGGACTCTCCCTTCGAGGAGCCCGAGCCGGAACCCGAGGACGCGCAGACCGTGGCCACCGAACTGCTCGTGCGCGCGCTGCAGATCGGACACGCGAAGGGCGATGCCGACGAGTGGCTGAACACGGGTTCGGTGAAGAACCAGATGCGGCGCATGGATCCGTCGTTCAACGAGAAGCCGTTGGGCTTCCGCTCGTTCACCGACTTTCTCGCCTCGCGCGAAGACGTGGCAGAACTCGCCGAAGAGGGCCAGCAGCGGCTGATTCGCCTGCTCGCCTCGGCCGACACGCAGCGCTGATTCTTTCGTTCCCTGAGCCTGTCGGAGGGTATCCGTCTCGACAGGGTCGACGAACGAATGCCGCGGTTCAGCCCACCGCGTAGCGGCCCGGGCGGTGGTTGAGCACCAGCACGATGCTCAACACCGCCGCGCCCAGCGCCGACAGCAGCACCACCCACGGCGAGACCACCGCGAACGACACGAGCACCACGATCACGTCGAGCGACATCTGCACGTAGCCCGCGCGCCAGCCGAGCTTCTCCTGCACCAGCAGCGCGAGCACGTTGAAGCCGCCCAGGCTCGAGCCGTGCCGGAACAGGATGAGCATGCCGACGCCGGCGAGCAGATTGCCCACCAGGATTCCGTAGACCGCATCGAGGTGCTCGAAGCTCACGAGCGACGGGATGATCGACGAGAACAGCGAGACGAGTCCTACGGTGATGAGGGTGCGCACCGTGAATGCCACCCCCTTCTTCCACAGGGCCAGCGCGAAGAAGGGCGCGTTCACGAGCAGAAACAGCACCGGGAACGGCAGCGCGGTCACGTAGCTGACGAGCAGCGAGGCGCCCGCCGTTCCGCCCGTGACGGCGCCGGCGCTCTTCAGCAAGAAGATTCCCAGCGACGTGGTGATCGTTCCCGTGAGAATCGCGAGGATGTCCTCGACGATCGTGTGCCTCGTCGAGGCCTGCGTCACCCGCGCCGACGACGGAGGCGCGGCGGGCGGCAGCAGGGGTGAAGAGGTCATCGCCTATGTTCTCAGCGAGCTGGGCATCCGCGCAAACGACCCCGCAATGATTGAGCAGATTGCAATATGGCAACGCTGAATAATGACAGAATGCCATCATGGACACTCTCGACGCCCTCGATGCCCGGCTGCTCCTGGCCCTCGACGAGAATCCGGATGCCACCATCCTGTCTCTCGCACGCACGCTCGGCATCGCCCGCAACACGGTGCACGCCCGCTTCGCCCGGCTCGAGCGCATCGGGGCCTTGAAGGAGCCGAGTCGCCGGGTCGACCCCGCCGCCCTCGGCTACACCCTCGTCGCGTTCGTCTCGATCGCGATCAGCCAGGCCACGGGTCATCTCGCCGAAGCCGGACTCGCGGAGCTGCCCGAGGTCGTCGAGATCCACTCCACCACAGGTGAGGCCGACCTGCTCGTGAAGGTGCTCGCGCGCGGCACCGAGGAGCTGCGCCGCATCACCGTATCGATGCTCGCAATCGAGGGTGTGGTGCGAACGAACACCACGATCTCTCTGGTCGAGACGATGCCCCTGCGGCTGCGCCCACTTCTCGAGCAGGCGGCCGAGGCCTGAGTCGACCGAAATTGTCGGTTCGAGCGACGCACGTACAACGACTGCACACCCGACGTCGAGCAGAGGAGGCGGTCTGGCGGTTCAGTAGATCAGCGGCAGCGCGATTGTGAAGATCAGACCGTTGAGCACGCCCAGCAGCAGCGCGACGCCGAGCGTGGTGCCGACGATGGCGAGGAGCTTCGACGGGCCGCCCTTCAGGTAGCCGATGACGCCGAGCGCGACCGCGCCGAGACCGAGCAGCGCATCCAGAACCGACTGCGCTCCGCCGAGGAGACCGTACGACGACGTGCTGCCGGTCGCGTAGATACCGACCTGGATGAACGTGAAGATGAATCCGAGCACGAAGCCTGAAGCTCCGAGAATCGCCGAGACCAGGCCGAGCGTGTTCTTGGCGCGGGGCGGCTGGGGCTGCGTGTAGCCGGGCTGCTGGGGCTGCTGGCCGTAACCGGGGTGCGGCTGCTGCGGCGGGTATGCGGGCGCCGGAGGCACCGGCGTCTGCGGAGGGGTGTTCGACGGCGGAACGGCCGGGGGTTCGAAGGTCATGATCGTTCTTCCTGCTCGCGAAGCGTGTGCTTAGAGTATGCCCGCCGTGATGCACTCGACGCACGCGGAGCGTTCGAGCATGGGCGGGGCGGGCGGCGGGGTCATGAGCGGTCGAGCGACAGCCCAGACAGAGCGAAGTAGTGGTCGAACTCTGCCGCGCCGCGCAGCTGGTCGATCAGCCGCACGAGCAAGAAGCTCCGTCGCGACACGTGCCACGTGGGCACGGCGCCCTGCACTCCGCCGTCGGCCGTGACCGAATAGGGCAGGGGTAGAGCGGCCCTGAACTGGTCGATCCACACCGCGATCACGCGGTCGACGAGCGCGCCCCTGTAGAAGAGGTCGACGAAGAACGGGCGCGCGTTGTCGTACTCGAAATTCGCCGGCTTGACCCAGTCGAGCAACGCTTCGATCTGGATGGTCGCTGCATCCATGCCGAATTCGATCGAGATGTCGACGTCGTCGCTCAGGACCGCCCGGGTGCCGTGCTGAGCCACTCGAACGACCGATCCGCCCTGACCATTGCCCGATGCCGAGAGGTTCTGGTGATACATCGGACCGAAGGTGATGGCGTTCCACTGGGCGGGGCCCGTCGGTTCTATCGAGAGGTAGATCTGGGGCAGCTGCACAGGGTGTCCTTTCGACGTGTCTTCAGACTAAGGCCCCTCCCGCCATGCTGTGACACACAGTGTGTTTGTGTCTCGGGCCACGGGCTGAGAGACTGGTCGCGAAACGGGGGATCATGACCAGCCGCACGAACTCGAACTCGCCCACCTGGGGCACACCCCGTCGCCTCTCCCGGCGGGGGCGAAGAGTCGCGTTCGTCCTCAGCGCCGTCGTCGCCGTGGCACTGGTGATCTCGATCATCACCTCGGCCTCGCCGTGGGCATCCAGCATGCTCATTCGTTCTGTCTTCGAGAAGGGCGGGCGCGACACGGTCGCCGAGATGCTGCCGTTCGTTCCGCCATCCGGCATCGGCGAGACGCTCGACGTGCAGTACGGCGACGGCACGGCCGGGGCCGCAACGACACTGGATGCGTTCCGCCCGCAGTCCGCGACAGGCGCGCTTCCGACCGTGGTCTGGATCCACGGGGGTGCGTGGATCTCGGGCGACAAGCGCGATGTCGCCCCGTATCTGAAGATCATCGCCGCTCAGGGGTATACGACCATCGGAGTCAACTACTCGATCGCGCCGGAGTCGGTCTACCCGACCGCGATCGTGCAGCTCAACGACGCACTGGCCTACATCGACGATCATGCCGAGGAGCTGGGGGTCGACCCCGAGCAGATCGTGCTGGCCGGCGATTCGGCCGGCGCTCAACTCGCCAGCGAAATCGCCGGCATCACCACGAATCCGGCCTATGCAAAGCTTCTCGGGGTTCATCCGGCGCTGTCGTCGAGCCAGCTCGTCGGCACGATCCTGAACTGCGGAGTCTTCGACCTGCAGCGCATGTCCGAACTGAACGGTATCGAGGCGTGGGGGTTCAAGATCTCGCTGTGGGCCTACACCGGCACCAAGGACTGGTCGGACACCTCTGCGGGCGCGACCATGTCGAGCATCGATTTCGTCACGCCCGAGTTTCCGCCGACGTACATCTCGGGGGGCAACGGCGACGCCCTCACGTGGGTCGAGTCGGTGCCGATGTCGAATGCGCTGAAGCAGTCGGGCGTCGAGGTCGACGAGTTGTTCTGGGCGGCCGACCACGAGCCCGCGCTTCCACACGAGTACCAGTTTCATCTCGACTACGACGAGGCGCACACCGCGCTGGATCGAACCCTCGCTTTTCTCGCGGCGCACACCCACGCATCCTGAACCGCCGCACGTGCTGAACTGAATAACCGACACCCACCGAACGAGAGAAGCCTTCGTGCCGTCCATCTCCGAGCTGACAATCCCCGGCAAGCGCAACGTCAAGGGGCTCACGGCATCCATCGCAGGGCTCACGTCGGGCGAGCTCGTGAAGGCCGTGTTCTCGACTCCGCGCTACGGCATCGTCTCGATCGAGGGCAGGGCGCACTTCTCGAAGACCACGAGTTCGTACATGCTCGCGGGCCGGGCTCTGGATGCGAACCTCAAGCCCGACAAATCGCTTCAACTCCTCGAGGTCATCGGCGCCCAGGCCACCGCCGTCGATGACGGCGTCGCAGACGGCGTCGCAGACGGCGTCGCCGCGCTGACCGACGCCGAGGTCGCCGCACTTCCGTCGGGCGATCCCGCCGACGTCGTTCCCTCGCTGCAGCACGGCGACGTGGTGGCCGCGCGGTACTTCGAACTGGCCTACGGAGCGTTCACTGTGATGGGCGCGTGCGTTGCCGCACCCGGCGGGTCGTTGATGCTCGGCACCTGGTTCGTCTCGCGCGACGGGGTGCCCGCCCGACGACTCAACCACGTCGACGTGGTGGCCCGAGCGGCCGACGGCGAATTGCGCATCCCAGGGCCTATCTCGTCGTGGGGAGACGAGTCGGGCACCGAGGAACTCTGAGCGAGGGCTTGTTTCACCCGGAATAGCGCGCCTAGCCTCGATTCATGGCACTCGATCCCGCCGCCAGCATGCAGTCCGACGCGTTCGATCCGGCATCCAATCATCTGGATGCGCGAATCGACCTCGGCGCGCGGCTGCTGCGGCGCCATCGTGACTTGGTTGTCACGCGACACGACACCGGAGCCGAAGAGTTGCGCACCGACGCGGGAGAACAGGAGCAGGCCGGGCGACTGCTCGCCCAGGTGCACAGCGACCTGCACTCGAAGACGGTCGTCGAATTCCTTCGAGAGTGGCGAATCATTTCTTGACCAGCGGCAGACTGGGGTGCATGGATGAAACGGGCGTCATCACCACCCAGGCCTCCACGGTCGACGAGTGGACACGCGCACTGGCCGATACGAACGGCTCGCCCGGTGGGGGCGCTGGCGCCGGCGTGATGCTCGCCATCGCGGCATCGCTTATATCGATGGTGGCGGGCTACTCCCAGCGAGACGGCGAGAGCGGGGGCGAGGTCGATGATCTCCGGGAGTTGCACGCGCGAGCGCACTCCCTGCGCGAGATAGCCCTGCGTCTCGCCGACGACGACTCCGAGGCCTCGGCGGCGTTCGGTGCGGCGTACAGCCTCGAGAAAGGACCCGAGAGAGACGCGGCGATCCGCGACGCATCCATGGCCGCGGCCCGCGCATCAAGCGTTCTCGGCCGCCACGCAGCCGACGCGATCAACGACCTCGCGTGGCTGGCCTTTCACGGAAATCCCGCGCTCATCGCCGACGTGGTCGCGGCGCTCGGCGCACTCCGGGCCGCGATCACGGGCGCTCGAACGAACGTGAGCTTCGACCTCGCGGCGGTGGCTCGCGCCGGGCAACCTCCCGAGCAGGTGAGATCGGCGGATCCGGCGGTGTGGAACTCGGTGCAACTATTCGACCACGCCCGCGATCGCATCGACGAGATCATGCTCGCGGTCGACGACCGAGCGGCCCCCACCGACCACGAGTAGACATGGGCGCTCGTCGGGCACTAGCCGAACTGCAGCAGGATCTTTCCCATGTGGGCGCTCGACTCCATGCGACGGTGGGCGTCGGCCGCGTCGTGCGGGGCGAACACGCTGTCGACCGTGGGCTTCACCCGCCTCTGCTCGATGAGCGGCCACACCGACTCACGCACTGATGCCACGATCGCGCGGCGCTCGGCGAGCGGCCTGGCGCGCAGGGTCGTGGCCCAGATCCGCCCACGCTTCATCATGAGCGACCCGACATCGAAGTAACTCGTGTCGCCGCTCTGGTTCGCGATCACCATGATGCGCCCGCCGATGGCGAGAGCCCGGATGTCGCGGGCCAGGTAGTCGCCGCCGACCGAGTCGAGGATCACGTCGACGCCTGCCTCGGAGGTCTCGTTCGAGACGACCTCGACGAAATCCTGATCGCGATAGTTGATTCCGGTGGCCCCCAGCGCAGGGCCGATTGCCCGGGTAGAGAACCTCGGAGAGCAGGTACAGAAATGACCCGCCTGCGTCGAGACTGGAACACGTCCGCCGTGCTCTATCTGGTGCTTTCCATCGTCGGATTCGTCGGCACCTGGACCTTCAACATCACCGCCATCGTCGAGAAACGAGACTTTCTCGACGAATGGTTCGGCAGCGGGCCGTCGGTGAACTCCCTCGGTGTCGACCTGGCGATCGTGGCCGTCGCCGCCATCGTGCTCATGGTGGCGGAGGCGCGCAGGCTGAGCATGCGCGGAATCGTGCTGTACGTCGTTCTCGTCCCCGTGGTCGCTTTGGCGTTCGCTTTCCCCCTGTTTCTCTGCGCACGCGAACGGCAACTCGTGCGTCAGCGCACGGCGGAGCACTGAGGTGCGGGCGTGGCCCCTAGCCGAGGGCAATCCCGCAGCGGACTCACAGGCCGACCTCGACGGCGAGGGCGACTCGCCCGACGTTCCCGGCTTCCCGTGGTGGATGCTGGTGGCCGGCGGAGTCGTCGCGCTCGCCGCAGGCTACGTCTGGCACTCGGAACGGCCCCCTCGGCGCGCCCCGGTTCGGCGGGTCGGCTAAGCGCACCCGCCCGACTCTTCGCAAGGCCCCCGTCGAAAGTCGCACGCCTGTGATTTCGTAGTCCGTGTGAGCACAGCATCATCGAAGACCGCAGGCCACGTCATCATCGACACCGCGCGCGATGTGTTCGGGTGGCCATCACTGCGCGAGGGCCAGCTCGAGGCGGTGCGGGCCCCCGCATCCGGGCAAGACGTGCTGGCGGTCATGCCCACGGGCTACGGCAAATCTGCCGTCTACCAGCTGGCGGGCACACTGCTCGGCGGCGTCACCGTGGTCGTCTCGCCGTTGATCGCGCTGCAAGACGACCAGGTTCGGTCGCTTCGCGAGACTCACGGGCGCGCCGCCGTCGCCATCAATTCGTCGCGCTCCGCCGCAGAGAACACCGAGGCCTGGTCGCTCGTCGAGGGTGGCGAGCCGTGTTTCGTGTTTCTCTCACCAGAGCAGCTCGCCAAACCCGCTGTCGTCTCCCGCCTGGCGACTCGGGGCATCACCCTGATGACCATCGACGAGGCGCACTGCGTGTCGTCGTGGGGCCACGACTTCCGCCCCGACTACCTGGGGCTCGGCGAGGTCATCGAACAGCTCGGGCATCCGCCGGTGATCGCGCTCACCGCGACCGGCTCCGGCCCGGTGCGCACCGACATCGTCGAGCGCCTCGGCCTGCGCGATGCGCTCGTGCTCGCCCGCGGCTTCGACCGTCCCAACATCAGGCTCGAGGTCGTGCGTCACGAGAGCGACGACGACAAGCGTCGTGCCGTCGTGCGGCAGGTTCTGGATGCGACGGGTCCCGGCCTCGTGTACGTCGCCACCCGCGCCGACGCCGAGCGCTACGCCGCGGCCCTGCAGGCCGAGGGCGTGCTGGCCGACGCGTATCACGCGGGCATGCCCGACACGGAGCGGGAAGACGTGCACAACCGCTTCACCGACGGCACGCTCGACATCGTCGTGGCCACGAGCGCCTTCGGCATGGGCATCGACAAACCCGACGTGCGCTTCGTGGTTCACGAGGCGGTCACCGACTCGCTCGACAGCTACTATCAGGAGGTCGGGCGCGCAGGTCGCGACGGCGAGGCATCCCTGGCCACTTTGCACTACAGGGCAGAAGACCTCGGCCTGCGCACCTTCTTCGCGTCGGGGGCGCCGTCAGAGCAGGCGATCTCCCGCGTGTACGCGGCCGTCAAGAAGTCGCCCTCGATCTCCGTGGCAGATCTCGCGACGCGTCTCGATCTCTCTGCGCGCACAGGCCGCAGTCTCGTCAATCTTCTCGAAGAGGCAGAACTCCTCACCTCGACAGCCGCCGGGCTCAACGCCGTCGGCCGTCACTCCCCGGCGGGGGCGGCTCGAATTGCGAGGGAACGTGCCGAGGCCCAGCACAGGGTCGAGAAGTCTCGCGTGCAGATGGTTCGCAGCTACGCCGAGACGATCGAATGTCGTCGCATCTTTCTGCTGGGCTTCTTCGGCGAAGAGTTGCCCCGCCCGTGCGGCAACTGCGACACCTGCGCGTCGGGCAGCGCGGCCGAGGAGCACGCCCGGGAGCACCATGCGGGCGGGGCGGGCGGTGGTGCTGCTGCATTCAGGGTCGAGGAGCGCGTGCAGCACGCGACGTGGGGCGCCGGCGTCGTCATGCGCGTAGAAGACGACCGCATCACGGTGTTCTTCGACGACGAGGGGTACAAGGTGCTGTCGGTCGAGGCGGTGCGGCAGCATCGACTGCTCGCCGCACTGCCCGCCTGACCGCCGACGCCGCCGACGACGCCGCCGTCAACTCACCTCAGTTCTGAGCAGGATCTTCGAGATCTTTCTGCGCACTATCGCCATCTTGTGCTGCGGCGTGCTCGTCTTCTTCGATGTTGAAGTTCGACGCCTGGCCGTGCCCCAATGCGATGCCGTCGTCGGAGTTCGGGATGGTGCCGTCTTTTCCGAGCTTCTCGCCCTCGGTGGGAATGCTGTCGTCTGACATGATCGCTCCTTACGCGTCGTGGTGTTCCCAGTCAAACGCGATCCATGGTGGCCGGCCGGGGGGTGGCGCCAAGCGGCGCGGCGTGCTTGCCTTGAACTCGCCCGTCCATGTCGCGGCGGGCATCCGAGGCCCGGGCGGCAGCCCGCGAAAGGGGACGTGACCATGAGCGACCAGCAGAGCGAGTTCGACAAGAAAGAGGTCGACGAGGGCGAGCAGATCATTCCCGACATCGACGCCGACGACAACGTCGCCACCGAAACGGTGAAGCACTCCTACGCAACGCTCGAGGACGCACTGCCGGCTGACGGCGTGCGCGACCACGATCTGCACTGAACGCGCTACCGGGCAACGGGCGGATGCGCCACCCCCGTCGCCGTGTCGGTCGTCACCCGTAACGTGGGTGGCATGTCAGACATCCAGAACAACGACGCGTCGGTCGAGCCGGCGACTCCCTCGGTAACCCAGAACGACTCGCCCACTGGCGAAGAGACGCTGGGCGCGCCCCGCCCCGACGGCGACACCTCGTCGGCAGCCAAAGACCCCGAAGACTGGGTCACCGGCGACGAGCCGATGACCGGCCCTCAGAAGAGCTACCTCGATACGCTCGCGCGCGAGGCCGGCGAAGAGCTGCCGGCCACTCTCACCAAAGCCGAAGCATCCGAGCACATCGATCGGCTGCAGAAGGTCACCGGGCGCGGCCAGTAGGGCGCGCCCCGGCCCAGCACCTATCGGCTGTAGCTGCGGGCCGCTGCATGAATCTGCTCGATGATTTCGAGCGTTCTCAGCGATTCGCGTGCGTCGACGGGCAGCGGTGCTCCGTGCAGCAGCGCCTCGGCGAGCAACTCGTAGAAGGTGGCGTACTTGCCCGCCTGTGTGGGCAGGGCGAGCACGTCGCCATCGACTCCGAGCAGGCCCCAACGGTCTTCTCCGTAGACGCCGAAGCCGTCGTCGGTGGGCAGAGCTCCCCCGCGCAGTTGGGTCTCCTGCGGGTCGAGCCCCCAGCTGGTATAGGCAGAGGTCGATCCGAGCACGTGAAAGCGCGGCCCGACCTGGGCGGCCATTCCGTTCATCCAGAGCTGTGTGCGTACGCCCGACGCATGCCTCAACAGAACCGTGGTGTCGTCGTCGGCGACTCCCCCCTCGCGGCGGGTGATCACCTCGGCATAGATCTCGTCGACATCGCCGAAAAGCTGCAGAGCCTGGTCGAGCAGGTGCACGCCGAGATCATAGAGAATCCCGCCGCCCTCCGCCGCCGAGGCCTTTGCCTTCCACGATTTGGCCTGCACCGGCTTCCACCACTCGAAGCGCGACTCGAAGCGGCGAACCTCACCCAGCTGGCCAGCAGCGAGCAACGAGGCCAAGGTCAGAAAATCGCCATCCCACCGGCGGTTCTGGAACACGGTGAAGGGTAGCCCGAGCCGCTCGGCCTTCTCGATCAGCGCCAGACCCTCGGCGCTGGTGACGGCGAACGGCTTGTCGACCACGACGGCGACCCCGGCATCCAGGGCCCTGTCGGCCAGGGCGGCATGAGTGCCCGACGGCGACCCGATCACCACGAGGTCGAGCTGGCCTCGGGCCGCTCGATCGAACAGGTCGTCGACGCTGTCGACGATGACGGCGGCCGGATGCAGGCGCGCGGCCTCTGCGGCACGCTCGGCATTCGAGGTGACGATCACCGACACCTCGAAGTCGAGGTTCGTGGCCAAGAACGGCGCGTGGAACACCCGCCCCGACAGACCGAACCCGATGATTCCGGCGCGGATGGGACGACTGAAGGGCGTGGCAGAAAGCATGATCCGAGGCTACCGGGGTGTCAGCGAGATCGCTCCGAGAGGGCATGGAGCACGCGCGTGAGTTCGGGAAGCTTCGTCGCCACGTCGTCGGCGCCCCGGAGGTAGATCATGCGGCGACCGTCGGCATAGTCGCCCTCGAGAAGTTCGCTCGTGATCTCGGGCGCCGCCGGGTGGTGCACAACGAGGTGAAGGTGGTCGTCGGGGCGCAGCATGAACGTATAGAGGTAGTCGTCTGCGACGCGAAAGCTCGGCGCGTTCCACTTCCATTCCTCGGTGATCCGGGAGTCGATGGCGAGGGTGGACTGTCGCAGAAGATCGATCTGGGCGCGCATCGGATGGGCGCGCTCGTCGAGCGCCGCATCGACATCGATCGGTTTCTTCGGCATGCGCACAGGTTAGCGCTCGCCACCTGTCGGAACTGGCTGAACAATGTCCTCGCAATAATTCGGGTCTCGACATAAGGCCCAGGCCGCCCGCCGTCTCGCCGGATCATAGCGATCAAAGCGTTTTACATCTCCGGCGCGCCTCTCGCTCATCTACTCCGCAGGGATGGGTCCGTCGCGTTGTCGTTCCTCCCCGAAATATCTCGACTTCTTTACCTGACGACTGCGTGGTGTTTAGGTTGGGGTAGATCAGCCGTTGGGGGTGATTGACGTGGATGCCATCGAAGTGCACCGGCCCGTCAATCGACTGCGGCTTCTTTTGCTCGGCGGCCTCGTCGGGGCCGGCTTCATTGTCGGCGGAATATTCCTTTCTGCGACTCCCGCACATGCCGATGGAGGTCTCCTCGATGGCCTCGGCGGTGTCGTCTCAGAAGTGACCCAGCCCGTGAACCAGCTGGTCGACACGGTTGGCGAAACGGCTGTTCCTGTGGTCGACAACGTCACCGCCGTCGTGCCGGAACCGGTTGCCGAGGTCGTGCAGCCCGTGGTTCAGCCCGTCGTCGAGCAGGTCGTGCTACCTGTCGTCGAGGCGTTGCCGCAGGCGCCCGTCGCCGAGATCGTGCAGCCTGTCACCGACCTCGTCGATCCGATCGCCTCGGCCGTTCCGGTGGTCGGTGATGTTCTCGGTTCGACCCCGACCGCCAGTGTCATTGCCCCGGTAGTAGAGCTCGCAGACGGCACGCTCGGGACGGTGGCCGACACCGTCGTGACCGTCGCACCGGCGCTTCCCGGAGCATCCGGCCCTACCGCCCCCGGCGTGGTCGTTCCGTCGATTCCTGGCCTCGATCTTCCCGACTCCTCCACTGTCGGCTCGGGCACGAACGGTTTCGCCGTTCCCAGTTCCGCACCTGTTGTCATAGCGGTGTCGCTGCCGACCGACGGCACGCGCACCGCTCCGGTTCGCGGCCCTTCCGCATCCGGTCTCTCAGCTGGTCTCCCCGCCCCGGGGCAGGCCGGTTCCGTCAGCTCTTCCGCGCCTTCGACACCGGGTTCACCGGTCCCTGCCGGGCCTTCGGAGGGTTCTGTCGTGGTGTTGCCCACTCCGTCTGGAAGTGGCGGCCACGGCGCGAGCGGCGGAGCCGGTTCCGGCGGGCTCACCGCGGTCGAAGCCATTCCTGGTTCTCTCTTCGCGCACGCCGCTCTGACGGTGCGCGCTCTCGGATCCGACGATGCCCTTCCGGCGTCGCCGACATTCGATCTCGGTTCGACTCCCGACTGACCGGGTTCGCACCTGCCTGAAGTTCAGGGGCAGACGACGCGAACCATCTCCCCCGCGAAAGCGCGGCTGGAGCCCATCAGTCAGAACCATCTTTTGGAGTTGAATCATCATGAAGAAAATCGTTCAGAGAGGGCTGTATTTCACCCTCTTCGTCGGAGGCCTCTCGTGCCTCGGCGTCGCCGCAGCCAACGCCGCGGACACCACCACAGGCGAAGACGGCCTGCTCTCGGGAACCCAGACCGTCATCGGCCTCGAGGTGCCCGTCGACCTCTCCGGCAACGCGATCACGGCCGTCGGAGACGCCACCACCACATCCGAAGCCGCACCTGCACCCGCAGCAGAACCTGCTGCGGAATCGGCGCCCGAGGCGACGACATCGGGCGAGGACGGTGCCGCATCCGGCACCCAGGCCGTCATCGACGCCGCCGTACCGATCGATGTCTCCGGTAACGCGATCAGCGTCATCGGCGACTCAGAACAATCGGGCAGCACTGACGCTGCACCGGCCGAAGCCGCACCCGCTGAGGCCCCTTCGGTGGCGACGACGACGGGGAGCGACTCGCTCCTCGGAGGAACCCAGGGACTGGTCAACATCGACATCCCGATCACGGTCGGCGGCAACGCCATCACGGTGATCGGCGACGC